>JAPLGR010000262.1 GCA_026390045.1 Chloroflexota bacterium
GGCATGTTCGTTCTTTAAGCGCCGCGGCTGGTAGCGAAAGCAGCTCACCAGATGATCGTCGACCATCCCCACAGCCTGCATGAACGCATAGCAGATGGTCGTGCCGACGAAGTGGAAGCCGTGCGCCTGCAGGTCCTTCGATATGGCATCCGACTCGCGCGAGCGCGTCGGCACTTGACGCCAGGAACGGGCCGCGCGCGGCCGCAGCGTTCTCCCGTCCATGAACGCCCACAGGTAGTCCGCAAAGGAGCCGAGCTCGTCCCGCAGCTGCAGGTAGGCCCGGGCGTTCGAGATGGCCGCATCGATCTTGAGGCGGTTGCGGATGATCCCGGCGTCCGCCAGCAGGCGGTTGCGGTCGCGGGCCGTGTAGCGGGCGATGCGTTCCGGATCGAAGCCATGGAAGGCGCGGCGGAAGTTCTCGCGCTTGTACAGGACCGTGCGCCAGGAGAGGCCGGCCTGAAAAGAGTCCAGGAGCAGTTTCTCGAACAGGCCGCGGTCATCGCGAAGCGGGACCCCCCACTCGAGGTCGTGGTAGGCCTCCATCAGCGGGTCGCCGGTTCCAAAGCAGCGGCGGAGAGCATGCACGGGCGACATTGTCGCCCTGGATGTTAGCCTTGATTCGCGCGTTGCGCTGAATGCCGGGCACGCCGGTCGCCGCGCCGGCGTGTGCGATAATCACGCACAGCATCAGAAGGAAGGGCGCACCTGCATGAATCGCTTCCCAGCAACCGTCCGTGCCGCGCTGCTTCTCCTCGCGCTGGACGCCCTGATGTGGTTCGCCTTCGGTGTTGTTGCTGCCGCAGGAGGTATCGCGTCGATCGCCAATCCGCCGGCCCTCCGTTGGGTGATGGTCGGGCTGGCCTGGGCCAGCGCGGCTGCATTGGCCGGCCTCGCGATCCTCCTAGGCAGACGAATCCGCGTTGCCTTCTACCTGGCCGTCATCCTGCTGGCCATCATCGCCGTGCTCTCGATCGCCGACCAGGTGGAATGGCTGGACCTGGCCTCGCTGGCCGTCAGCGTGATCCCGCTTGTGCTTCTGCTGAAGGATCGGGGATGGTACCTTCGGCGGACAGACGCCGACGGAACGCAGGCTCATGACTGACGCCATCCACATCCGGCCGGTATACCCTCAGGATGCCGCAACCATCGCGCGCATCCAGGTCGACGGCTACCGCAGCGCCTACGCGGGGATCCTGCCTCAGGACTACCTGAACCAGTTCTCCTATGACGACCAGGAGAGCAACTGGATCCAGCTGCTCACCTCGGGAACGCAGCATGTGGTCCTAGTGGCTGCCACCGGAGACCCGCCGCTCGCCGATATGCTCTCGGCAGGCCGCAGGCATCCCCTGGCGCGCCGTACGACTCGGAGTTGGTGGCACTCCATGTTCGCAATACCTTTCACCGGAACGGGATCGGTCACATGCTCGTGTCTGCCATGGCAGCCAGCCTGGCTGCCCGAGGATGCAGAGCAATGATGCTCTGGGTACTGGAGGCCAATCCGGCACGCACCTTCTATGAACACCTGGGCGCAACGCTGCTCGAGGGACGTGAGCTCTTCGTCGGGGCCCGTGAGGCCCCCTACGGCTGGCCGGACATTCGGATGATTGCCTCGCCTGCGCCCGGAGGCGACGGCTAGTGGCCTCCGCGCCCGGATCTCAGAAGATAACATTGAGCCTTGAGGCCCTGGGCTTCGACGCGTGGTTCCGCGACCGGCAGCCTGAGCCGCGCCTGCCCGGTTGCGCGCCAGTGCGCGTCACCGCCGTTGATCGAGATCGCTACCTGGTCCGCGACGCGGTCGGCGAGATCCCCGCCGAGCTCTCCGGCGCCTTCCGGTTCGCCGCCGAGTCGAGCGCGGACCTGCCCTGCGTCGGAGACTGGGCCTCGGTCGAGTTCCACAACGACCGCGGCCTGGCTATCCTGCACGACCTCTTCCCTCGCAAGTCGCTCCTGCAGCGGAAGACGCCCGGCAGGCAGATCGACTACCAGCTCGTGGCCGCCAACGTTGATGTTGCGTTCCTGGTTCAATCATGCGATGCAGACTTCAGTCTGCGCCGGCTGGAACGCTACATGGCGATGGCGCATGAGGCGCGCACCGAGCCGAGGATGCTGCTGACCAAGGGCGATCTGCTCACTCTGGCGGAGATTGAGCAGAGGATCGCCGCGGTGAGGCAGACTGCTCCCGGTCTTGCGATTCTCGCCGTCAGCAACAAGACCGGCGCCGGCCTGGAGGAACTCGGACGGATGCTGGAAGCCGGGAGGACCTACTGCCTGCTGGGGTCCTCAGGCGTCGGCAAGACGACGATCCTTAATCACCTCGCCGGCCGCGGCAGCTTCGCGACGGGTCCGGTCCGCGACTACGATGGCAAGGGCCGGCACACGACCGCGCGCCGTCAGCTGATCATGCTGGATGGCGGCGCGATGCTGATCGACACGCCCGGGATGAGGGAGCTGGGCGCCATCGGGATGAGCGATGGGATCGACGAGAGCTTCGCCGACATTGTCGCTCTGGCAGCCGGCTGCCGGTTCGCCGACTGCACGCACACACAGGAAGCCGGCTGTGCACTGCTGGCCGCCGTCGAATGCGGCGCTCTCGACCGAGCCCGCTATGAGAACTACCTGCAGCTGACCCGCGAGTCCGCCTATCACGAGATGTCGTACCTCGAACGACGCAAGAAGGACCGGGAGTTCGGCCGTATGATCAAGTCCGCCATGAAGCACAGGAAGGAATGAGCCATCGCATCTCGGCAGGGCGGCTCAGAGATGGAAGCGAAACATGAGGGGTGAGGCCAAGCATCGCGGCGCAGGGGCAACCCACACTGCTGGCCGGACTGCTGGTCGGTGCCGCCATGCACCGATTGGCCAGCACCTTCGGCCTGGCCTTGATCGGTGCGCTGATCGCCGTGGCCAACATCTCCAAGCACGGCCCCGAGATCATCGCGGCCGGCGCCTGGCGTTCCGGTCCGCTTTCCGTCCTGCTCGCCGCGGGGCTGACACTGAGCGCCGCGCTGACGGCCGTCTTCGGGTTCCTGGCGTGGAGATCGCTTCGATCGACTCGATAGTCCGCGTTCAGTTTCCCCTGCGCGCAATGACGGCTCCGGCCGGCTGAGAATCTACGGACAGCGGGCCACGCCTCCCGGCATGGCCCGCTTCACTTCGCCACACGATCCTTCCCAGGCGCGGGCCTCTTCGGCCTAGGTCTGTTTCAGGTGGACGACCGTCACGCCGTCGCCGCCCTCGGCGTCGCTCCCAGCCTGGAACGAAGCAGCATACGGGTTCGAGCGAAGCGTCTCACGGATCGCCTGCCGCAGCCGGCCGGTGCCCTTGCCGTGGATGACGCGCACGAAGGGCAACCCGGCATAGGCCTCGGGCAGCACCAGTTCCTCAAGCCGCGCCCGGACGCGCAGCCGGCCGATCTGCACTTCCGCATGCTGCAGACCGATCTCGGTCACCACGCCGTTCGTCTGCAGCGCAGGCAGCCGCACTCGTTGGCCGAGGTGAAATTCACGTCGCGCGCGCGGCGCTGGCGGGGCGGCCCGCCGCTCCACCGGCGCCTCCGTCCGCTCCTCCAGATCCTCGACGGCCTCCGCAACTTCATCCACGGCCTGCAGCAGCTGGCGCCGCTCTTCCTCCAGGCCCTCCAGCCGCGCCGCCAGCTCGCGCTGCTGTTCCCGGATCTGCTCACTCGTCTCTTCAGCCGCCTGCCGCTCGGCGCGCGCCGCATCGCGCTGCCGATGGATCTCGTCCAGCAGCTGCTCGGCCTGCACGTCTTCCGGCGCCACCAGTGCGCGCGCCCGCTCGATCAGCTCGGAGCCGAGACCCAATCGCTGCGCGATCGCCAGCGCATTCGATCGCCCGGGAAGCCCGATCGTCAGGTGGAACGTCGGCCGGAGCGTCTCGAGATCAAATTCCATGCTGGCGTTGCGCACGCCGGGCGTGGTGTGCGCGTAGGCCTTGAGTTCCGAGTAGTGCGTCGCCACGAGCGTCGTGACCCGGCGGTCGATCAGCGCACCCAGGATGGCGCGCGCCAGCGCCGAGCCCTCCTGCGGATCGGTCCCCGCCCCGAGTTCATCCAGCACCACCAGCGAGCCTTCGTCCGCCTGCCCAAGGACGCGGATGATGGTCATGATGTGCGACGAGAACGTCGAGAGCGACTGCTCGATCGATTGCTCGTCGCCGATGTCGGCATACACGGCGTCGAAGATCGTCAGCTCCGATCCCGACTGCGCCGGCACGTGCAGCCCGCATTGCGCCATCAGCGCCAGCAGCCCAGCGGTCTTCAGGCTGACCGTCTTCCCGCCGGTGTTCGGCCCGGTGATCACCAGGATGAACGTGTCCGGATCAAGCTCAAGGTCGATGGGGACAACGCGCGCCGGGTCGAGCAGCGGATGGCGGGCATGACGCAGGCGCAGGATCGAGCCCGGATGGTCCGACTTCGCCGGTTCGCGTTCACGAAGCACCGGCTCAGTAGCGCGCAGCACCTCGGCATAACGCCCCTTGGCGAACGCCAGGTCGAGCTGCGCCAGCGCCTCGACCGTCTCCACGATCGCCGTCATGTTCTCCCCGACGAGCGCCGAGAGTGCTGCTAGGATGCGCCGGACCTCGTCGCGCTCGGCCAGCGCCAGCTCCCGCACCTGGTTGTTCAGGTCGACAACGGTGAGGGGCTCGATAAACAGCGTCGCGCCAGAGGCCGACTGGTCGTGGACGATCGCCCGGATGCGGCCCTTGAATTCGGCCCGAAGCGGGATCACGTAGCGTCCGTCGCGCTGCGTGATGATCGGCTCCTGCAGCGTCGGGATCACCTTGGGATCGGTGATCAGCCGCTGCAACTTGGTGTTGAGGCGCTCGTGGGCGAGTCGCAGCTCGGCGCGGATCGAGGCCAGGGCCGGGGAGGCGCTGTCCAGCACCTCGCCGCGGTCGTCGAGCGTCTGCGTGATGGCATCGATCAGCCCGGGCGTCGGCTGCAGCCGTCCTGCGATCTCCCCGAGGGTCGGTGCGCCGGCGGCGCCCTTCTCGAAGAAGCGAGTGAGCGTGCGGGCGGAGATCAGTGTGGACTTGATATCGAGCAGTTCTTGAGGCTCGAGCACCGCGGAGCGCGAAGCCTGCGTTGCCTGCGGGCGGACGTCATGCGCGCCGCCGATGGACAGGCTGGAGTGAATCGACAGCAGCTTGGCGGCTTCGGTTGTCTCCGCCTGGCGCCGGCGAGCGATGGCAAGATCGGTGGTCGGGTCGAGGGAGCGCGCCAGTTCCTTGGACGCGGAAAAGGCGGCATGGGATGCCAGCCGCTCCAGCACCTTCGGCAACTCCAGTGTGGTGAGCGACTTGGCGTCCATGGCGGCGGCAGTGTATCACGAGTCCCCCGAGCGGCCGTCTGCGGCCCGCACTTGGCGCGCGGTCGGTTTCGGAGGACAATCCACGGGCGGTCCACGGATGGGCGATCCCGTCCCCAAGAGGATTGGTATGTCCCCCGTCATGCCCGACGATGAACGCCAGGGGTTCCTGGCCGGCATCCATGTCGGCATCTTCAGCCTGGCCCAGGATTCGCAGGCTCCGCTCAGCCTGCCGGCATGGTATGCGTACACGCCGGGCGAAGACCTGCGCGTGCTCCTGACGCCGAACGACCCGCGTACGCCGCTCGTGCGCAGCCTGCCGCGCGCCTCGCTCTGCGCGCAGGACGAGATGCCGCCCTGCCGCTACGTGTCCGTCGAGGGGCCGGTCGTGGCGGTGGTGCCCGCAAACCGCGAGCAGGACTACTGGCCCCTGATCCTGCGCTACCTGCCCGAAATGTGGGCGCAGGGCTACCTGCGCTACACGTGGCCCGAGGGCAAGGATTTGAGCAAGACGATGCTGTTCGCTCACCTGCGGCCGGAGGTCTGGCACGCGGTGAACTACTACGACGACTACGTCGCCTTCCTCGGAGGGCGGCGCAGCCAGGACGAAGAGTGAGCGCGAGACTGGAGGCGGAATGCGCGACCTGACCAACGACATCCTCGAGTTGATCCGCCGGACGTCGACCGACCTGCCGCCGGATGTGGAGCAGGCGCTGGGCGCCGCGCGCCAGCGCGAAACGCAGGGCTCGGCGGCGCGCGGCGCCCTCGACACGATCCTGGAGAACGTGACGCTGGCGCGCCGCGATTCCTCCCCCATCTGCCAGGACACCGGCACACCGATCTTCATCGTCCGCTATCCGGCCGGCTGGAGCACGCGCGCGCTGCGCGCGCAGATCCGGGAGGCTATTGCACAGGCGACGAAAAAGGCGTACCTGCGCCCCAACGCCGTCGACTCGCTGAGCGGAAAGAACAGCGGCAACAACCTGGGCGACGACACCTTCCCCACCATCCACTTCGAGGAGGTCGAAGGGAAGACGCTGACCATCGACCTGCTGCTCAAGGGCGGCGGATCTGAGAACGTCTGCGCGCAGTACTCGCTGCCGCACACGGGGCTCGGCGCCGGGCGGGACCTGGAGGGCGTGCGCCGTGTCGTGTTGGATGCGGTGCATCAGGCGCAGGGACAGGGCTGCGCTCCCGGCGTGCTCGGCATCGCCATCGGCGGCGATCGCGGTTCGTCCTACATGGCCTCGAAGGAGGCGCTGCTGCGCCCGCTGGACGACGTCAATCCCGACCGGGCGCTGGCAGACCTTGAGGCGCGCATCCTGCGCGAGACCAACGAACTGGGCATCGGCCCGATGGGCTTCGGCGGGAAGACAACGGTGCTGGGCGTCAAGGCGTGCGGCCTGCACCGGCTGCCGGCCAGCTTCTTTGTCTCCGTGTCGTACATGTGCTGGGCCTGCCGGCGGCGGAGGATGATCGCCGACGGGGACGCCGTCCGCTACAGCGATCGGAGCGATCCATGATCGAGCTGACGTTCCCCCTGAGCGATGCCGCCGTGCGCGATCTGAAGGTCGGCGATCCGGTGTCGCTGTACGGCACGATGGTCACCGGCCGCGACGCGGCGCACAAATGGCTCATCGACACGTTCATCAAGAAGACGCGCACGCCGCAGGGGGACGACGCGCAGGCCATCGAAGCGTTGACGCCGCTGCTCAAGGGCGGAGCGATCTACCACTGCGGCCCGGTCGTCGCCGGGCTCGATACGAAGCAGTACCGCTTCGTGGCGGCCGGCCCCACAACGAGTATTCGCGAGGAGCCCTACCAGGCCGATGTCCTTCAGCACTTCGGCATCAAGGCGGTGATCGGCAAGGGCGGCATGGCGGCGCGCACGCTGGCGGCGTGCCAGTCGGTCCCTGCTGTCTACCTGCACGCTATCGGCGGCGCGGCGACGCTGATCGCGCAGACGGTCACGCGCGTCGTCGGCGTGCACAAGCTCGACTTCGGCGTGCCCGAGGCGCTGTGGGTGATCGAGGTCAAGGCGTTCCCGGCCGTGGTCACGATGGACTCGCACGGCCACAGCCTGCATGCCGAGGTAGAAGCACAGTCGCGGGCGGCGCTCGACCGGCTGCTCAAAGCCTGACCACCGACTCTTCGCGCCTTCGATCCACACCGAGGCGCGACCGGAGGACTCCTTTGGCAACCAAGTCAGCCGTGATGGATTTCGTCGGCCAGCGATCGCTGGCTGTCGTGGGCGTCTCGCGGGGCGGGAAGAAGTTCGGCAATACCGCCTACCGCGAACTGAAGGCCAAGGGCTATCAGCTGGTGCCGGTTCACCCTCAGGCCGAGACGCTCGAAGGTGACCGGTGTGTCAAGAACCCCGCCTCGCTGCCCGCATCCGTGGGCGGCGTGCTGGTCATCGTCCCGCCGCAGCAAGCCGAGCAGGTGGTGCAGGAAGCGGCCGCGGCGGGGATCAAGCACGTCTGGCTTCAGCAGGGCGCCGAATCGCAGGCGGCTATTCGGTTGGCGGAGTCGAAGGGTATGTCGGTCATCGCCGGCGAGTGTATCCTGATGTTCGCCGAGCCGGCCGGCTTCGGCCACCGCGCGCATCGTTGGATCAAGGGGCTGTTCGGAGGCCTTCCCAAGTAGCCCACTTGCCAACACCGGGTGCACCCTGAGACCGCAGTTCAGGCTCAGCGCCCATTGACCACCGCATCGTCCGGGGCGCGGCGGTGTTGGAAGGTCTGTAACGGGTACACGTGACGCCCTCCGGCCTTCGCACCGCGCACCGTGGAGGAAGCATGCTCAAGGTCATCACCGACACAACCTGCAATCTGGCTCCGGAGCTGCTCGCGGCTCACCACATCCCCACCGCCCCGATCGCCATCCAGTTCGGCGAGGAGAGCTACGACGAGTTCATCAACCTCGACCGCGACCTGTTCTATCGCAGGAT
>JAPLGR010000727.1 GCA_026390045.1 Chloroflexota bacterium
GCGTGCGCGCGGCGGGCGCCTTCGGCCAGCACGTCCCAGACCAGGTTCGGCTGCGCGGCCAGTTGCGCACGCTTTTCTCGGAACGGGGCCAGGTGCGCGTTGAGGTTCTTGGCAAACAGCTTTTTACAATCTACGCAGCCGATGGCGGCGCTGCGGCAATCTGCTTCAATCTGCGCGACCTGATCCGGCGAGAAAAAGCCGTGCAGCGAAAAGACGTTGCAGACTTGCGGGTGGCCGGGGTCGTGGCGGCGGACGCGCGCCGGGTCGGTGACCATCGTCATCACGCGCGCCAGCGTCTCTTCCGGCGTGGCGGCCAGCTCGATGTGGTTGTTCAAGCTCTTGCCCATCTTCTGCTGGCCGTCAATGCCCAGCACCTTCGGCACCTCGGTGACCTTCATCTCCGGCTCCAGCAGGACGTCCCGGCCGAAGTGGTGGTTGAACGACCGGACAACTTCACGGGTGAACTCCAGGTGCGGCGCCTGGTCAATGCCCACCGGAACGTACCGCGCGCGGTAGAGCGTGATATCCGCCGCCATCAGCACGGGGTAGCCCACCAGGCCGTAGTTGATGTTGTGCGGCTGCTGGCGGGCCTTCTCCTTGAAGGTCGGCAGGTCGGTCAGCTTACCCAGCGGCGTGACCATCGACAGCAGCGTGTGCAGTTCCGTGACCTGCGGCACGTGGGATTGGACGAACAGGATGGTGGCCTTTGGATCCACGCCGGCCGCCAGCCAGTCAACCGCCATCTCGTAAGTGTTCTCGCGCAGGCCGACGGTGTCCTCCACCGTCGTCAGGGCGTGCAGATCCACGATGCAGTAGATGCACTCGTAGTCCGCCTGAAGCGCGACGTAATTGCGGATGGCGCCCAGGTAGTTGCCCAGGTGCTGGCGGCCCGTTGGCCGGGCGCCGGAGAAGACGCGATCGCGTGAGGTCATAGCTCAGGACTTCACTTCCTGCCCAGGTGGGCACGCAGGAGCTTCAGCACTTCCCCCGGCTCGACATGCTGGCCGGTCTGCAGCTTGGAGTAGAGCAAGGTCCCGTTGACGGTGATCTCGAATCGTCCTCCATCCGAAGGGATGAGAGTTACGGACCCAATCTCCGGCTCAAAGTCGTTGAGCAGTTCGGCCATCAGACCGATGGCGCGATCGGTGTAGTGTCAAACAGCGCAGTATTCAATCGAGATGTCGAGCATGCCGTTGCCCCGTGTCGCGGTTTTCGCCGCAGCCGAATCAAGTAGGGCACCAGTGTACTACGACCCGTTCGGTTCTCCCCAGGATGACGGGTAGAGGCAAGGCACCGTTCGTGCCGCGAAGCCCGGCCCGAACGGGGTGCGAGACAGCATGCTTTGCCCCTGCGGGGTCTCCCGCTTCGCAGACGCTCCTTGGCACCGGGACCAGGCTGTGCGACAATCAGGGCCTGGAGGCAAGCATGCGCCGCTTCACGAGTTTCCTGGCCGGTTCGATGTGCGGAGCACTTCTGGGAGCGGTCCTGGCGCTTTTCCTGGCACCCTACTCGGGCGAGGACCTGCGCCAGCGCACCCGGGACAGGCTGATGGGCTTGCGCGATGAAGTGCGCGAGGCCTACGATGCCCGCCGTGAGCAGCTGGAGGCCGAGCTGGAGTCCCTACGCAGGTCGCGAGCCAGCTGACACACAGAGGGTAGGCGAAGAAACGGGACCCAGTGGGGTCCCGTTTCCATTGCCTCAGTTCGTTCGCGTCCCGCGGCGGCTTTGCAGGCCGCCGCCAGCGAGAGCTATTGCGCTTCCAGCGAGATCCGGTACGGCGCCGGCTGCCAAGTGTGACGCGAGGTGCCGATCACCATCAGGATGGCCTCGTCCACGTCCCCGCCAAGCGAGATCTCGAACTCCGCCCGCTGCTCCGCGTCCACCTCAATCGGGCGGACCGTTGTCTCGCGGGTCTGCTCGATCAGCATCAGCCGGTAGGTCTGCGGGACGCGGTTGTACATCCGCACGAACCCCTCGGCCTGCCATCCCTCATCGTCCGACTCGAAGTCCGTGGCGTAGTCGAGGGCAGGGATGGAGAAGTCGTCCAACAGCAGCCCATCACCGTTGACCGCCGCGTCGGTGATGTACTCGAAACGCAGCAAGATCTCTTCTCCAGCATACGCACTCAGATCAACCGATTCCTGGATCCACTCGCCGCCATCAACCCCGCCGCTGAAGCCCGTGTAGCCCCAGCCGTACGAGTTACCGGTCGGGTTGTACGCGGTCCCCGACGGCGTGGTCAGGATCTTCCAGGTCTCACCGCCATCGTCCGACACCTCGAAGTAGACGTAGTCCCAATCCTCTTCGATGTCGTACCACAGCCAGTACTCGGCCGACACTTCGCCGCTGACGTAGGTCAGGTCGAACGCACGGGTCAGCTTCATGTCCGACTCGTCACCCCGGTTGGTCCAGAAGGCGAAGTCGCCCGAATGCGGGTCAGCCGGGACAACCTGGGTCAGCGTGGATCCCTCGAAGCTCACGCTCCAGTCACCCGAACAGCGTAGGGCGATTCCGTCCAGGCCGTACTGCTCGACGGTGCGCGTCTCCGTGAGCGGACAGCTCTCGAACTCGTCGCTCAGCTCAATCGTCGGCGCCTCAGCGTATCGGTCGTAAGCAAAGCGGCCATCTTCCACTGAGGGATCGTTGAGCACGGCGGCCACAGCCCAGTCGGCATACACATCGTCCGCGGTCAGGATCTGGCCGCTGTCGGGATCCTGCGCGCCCAAATCGGCCAGAACCTGATCGATGGAGACCAGGCCGTTGGCGGCGTCTGCCACAAGCGCCCGGGTCGCCTCCTCACCAAAGCGGTCGAGGAAGTACGCCAGGAAAAGAAACGACTGGCCGTAGTGGCGACCCTCTACCGGCGACGGCCAGTAGGTGAGTGGGATGTCCGGCTCCATGGCGTACGCGTAGTCGGAGCCGCCAATGTCGAAACCGTTCAGCAGCTCGGAGAGCGTGGAGAAGCCCTCGTTCAGCCACGACTGCTCATTGCGGTCCCGGTACCAGTGGATCATGTGCTGGAACTCGTGGGCCATGACGCTGTCGGTGAAGACGTCGCCCAGTTCCACCGTGTCGGAGTTGATGTAGAACATCTCGTGGGCGTTCGAGTACTCGCGCACCATGGGCGCATACTCGTCGCTCGATGAGTAGTAGCCCGCGATGTTGTCGCCCAGGTTCCCGGCAAAGAGCACGTACAGGTGGACGTCCCCGTCGACGCCCGGGGTCCACTCGGACCCGAAGAACTCGCGATTGTTGGGGTACGACCGTTCCTCGAACACCTTAACCAGGTTCTCAACGTCGCGCTTCTGGTAGTCCACACCCTGTTCCACCCAGAAGTAGACATGGTCGCTGGCATACGCCAGCTTCGCATCGACCTGGAAATTGGTGTCGTCATCCGTGTTGCTGGCCCAGAAGGTCCGCACCGTCCCGACTGGGATAGCAGCCGCCGTTTCAGCAACGACGCGGGGCGGGTTCTGAATGCCCTTAAGACGAACCGCCAGATCGAGCAGATCCACGACCGGCACGTCGGCGGCGATCAACTGCCGCTCGGTCTCCAGTGCCGCGTCCGGGATTGTGCCCGACTCTGGCCCCACGACTGTGGCGAGTGGTACGGCGGTGGGCTCATCGAAGTACTCCTCGCTGCTGACGGTCGGGACCAGTCCCTCCTGGTTCGTCGCCCACAGCCCGGCCAGCACGCCGCCCCCGACGACCGCCACGACGATGCACAGGCAGCCCACCAGCACGACGACGATCCCGATGACCAGCCACTTCACCGACGATCCTTGCTGCGTTGTCATTCGCTATGACCTCTAATCATGCGGCCGCGCACCGAAGCTGAGGCGGCGCAGGTTTGACGGGGGCATTATAACGGACGGCTAAGGTCTGCGACGGGAGACTGTTGAAGCAGCGGAGAGGTCGAGCGAGAGCTGGACGGTGAACCGGCTGCCCTGCCCCGGCGCGCTGGTCGCGGTCAGACCCCCGCCGTGGGCCTGCACGATCTCGCGCGAGATGGCCAGGCCCAGCCCGGTGCCGCGCCCTGCGCCGCCCCGCCGCGCTTTGTCCACCTGGTAGAAGCGATCGAAGATGCGCGAGAGGTCCTCCGCCGCGATGCCCAGGCCGCTGTCTTCCACGTGCACCTGGACCAGCCCGGCAAGGGCTTCGCCGCGCAGCTTGATGGTCCCGCCCGCCGGCGTGTGCTTGAGCGCGTTGTCGATCAGGTTGGTGAACACCTGCGCCAGCCGGTCCCCATCACCAGCCGCCAGGGGGAGCCCGGCCACATTGTTCTCCAGCCGGACGCCCTTCTCCTGCGCTCGCAGGCTGAGGCGCTCTGCGACACGGGTGATGAGCGCATTCAAATCCACAGGCCCGCGTGCGAAAGTCATCTGCCCGGCATCCAGCCGCGCCAGGTCAAGCAGGTCATCGACAA
>JAPLGR010000258.1 GCA_026390045.1 Chloroflexota bacterium
TCTGGTTGGCTCAGGGACTGTGCACCCTCACCGAGTACTACCACCACCTAATGCACATTCCTCGACGAACCGCCGGATGCGGACCCGCATGTCCGGTGGTGTGAGAGGGAGGATGGGCGACCCATCCTCCCTACTCGATTCCCCACGAGGCAGGGATGGTTCAGAAGCCCCAGGCCGCGCCGGCGCCTTCTTCCATCATGCTCGGGTCCCACGTATCCATCGCCAACTCCATCACGACCGGCTTGCCTCCGCTGGCCTCAGCGGCCTTGCTGCGCGTCATCTCCATCATGGCCGGTCCATACGGACAGAATGGAGTCGTTAGGATCATCTTCAAGTGCACTTGTTCGGAGTCAATCTTCAGCTCGCGCACCAGGCTTAGTTCGATGATGCTCATGCCCAGTTCAGGATCCACGACCTGGCGCAGGGCCGTGCGGATGGCCTCCGCTTCGGCCGGATGGGTCGAATCGGCTTCCCAGATCGGATGGTTGGTACGAGGGGCGTCACTCATGCAGTAGATACTCCCGGATGAGGCTCGAGCGCGACAGCGAAGGTGCATGTGTCAGCGCCTTGCAACTGGCAGGTTACGCGCTCCACGGGCAGCGAGAGTGTGGTGGCGATGAACGCCTGGTCAACGGTGCACACTTCGGGATGCTTTCGGCCGACCCGGAAGTACGGGCAGCTCAGTTCCCGTATCAGGATCCGGGCCTCCTGCCGTTCGATCTGCGCGTCGAAGCCCTCCTCGGCGAGCAGTTCGACCATCCGCGCGAGCCGCTGGTCGAGAGGCAAGCCCTCCAGGCGCCGTGCGACGTCTGCCGCCATGGTCGAGGCGACTCCGGTGAACAGCTGCTCGACCTTCCCGCCAGGGTTCGACTCCTTGATCTCGTCCAGGAGCCGGTTCGTCAGTCGGACGTAGCGGCTTGGGAACAAGTCCAGCCCGGTCTCGGTGAGGGAGAACAGCTGCCTGGGTCGGCCGACGCCATGGCGCTCATCCTCAACGGCCACCAGGCTCTCGGCTTGCAGATTCGACAGATGGTGACGGACGGACACGGGCGAGACCAGAGAGGCCTCAGCCAGCTCGTTGACTGTGCACTTGCCACGTGCCCTGAGCGTCCTCAGGATGATGTCCCGAGTGTGAGACGTCATCTGACCGCCTTCTCCGCCCCCCGATTCTGACAGCCGATTTCTCTGACTATCGTCGTCAATATTACCACCGGCTAGGAGGCTAGGAAAGGGTATATATCAGATATTTATGACACAAATATTGACACTTCCAGGCGTCAGTGCTATACTGCTCCCCGTTCTCGGTCCGGCTGGATGGAAGGGCCTTCGATGGCGAGTGCGCTGGAGATCCGGGACCTTCATGTCTCGGTGCAGGGCAAACCGATCCTGAGGGGCGTCAACCTGACGGTGCGTCAGGGCGAGGTGCATGCGTTAATGGGGCCCAACGGCACGGGCAAATCGACGCTGGCCAACACGCTCATGGGCCACCCCAACTTCGAGGTGACGCATGGTCAGATCCTCTTCAAGGGGCAGGACCTGGTGGGGCTGGAGCCTGACGAGCGCTCGCGGCTGGGCCTGTTCCTGGCGTTCCAGTATCCCGTTGCCATCCCTGGTGTGTCGCTGGCCAACTTCCTGCGCGCGGCGTTGAATGCGCGGCGGCGGGCAGCGGATCCCGAGGACAAGGGGATGCCGATCCCCGAGTTCCGCAAGCTGCTCAAGCAGAAGATGGACGTGCTGCAGATGCCGTACGAGTTCGCCGGGCGCTACCTGAACGAGGGGTTCTCTGGCGGCGAGAAGAAGCGTGCCGAGATCCTTCAGCTGGCCACGCTTGAGCCCGAGATCGCGGTGCTCGACGAGACGGACTCGGGGCTGGACATCGATGCGCTGCGCATCGTGGCTTCGGGCGTCAACGACCTGGCCGGTCCCGAGCTGGGCGTGCTGGTCATCACTCACTACCAGCGCATTCTGAACTACATCAAGCCGCGCTTTGTGCACGTCATGCTGGGCGGGCGTGTCGTCGAGAGCGGCGGCCCCGAGCTGGCCGAGCATCTCGAGGAGCACGGGTACGACTGGATTCGGGAGAAGGCAGGGGAGGCGGCCGCGGAGGCGTGATCATGTCGACCCCGTCGGACGTCAAGGCGCTGGAAGGCTTGGATGGGTACAAGTACGGATTCAGCGACAAAGACGTCTCGCTGTTCCAGACGGCCCGGGGATTGCGCCGGGACGTGGTCGAGAAGATCTCCGCCCTGAAGGGTGAGCCGGCCTGGATGCTCGAGTTCCGCCTGAAGGCATTGGAGCACTTCCTGCAGCGTCCGATGCCGGCATGGGGCCCCGATCTCTCGCACTTGAACCTGGATGAGATCATCTACTACGTCCGCCCGTCGGAGGCATCCGAGAAATCCTGGGACGATGTCCCCGACACGATCAAGAACACGTTCGAGAAGTTGGGCATCCCGGAGGCGGAGCGCAAGTTCTTGGCAGGTGTGGGCGCGCAATACGAATCGGAGATGGTCTACCACAACATCCAGAAGCACCTGGAGGATCAGGGCGTCATCTTCCTGAGCATCGAGGACGGGCTGCGGCAGCATCCGGATCTGTTTCGCCAGTACTTCGGGACGGTGATCCCTCACACCGACAACAAGTTCGCCGCGCTGAACGGCGCGGTCTGGTCGGGCGGTTCGTTCATTTACGTTCCGAAGGGGACGAAGATCGACCTGCCGCTGCAGGCCTACTTCCGATTGAACCAGGCCAACATCGGGCAGTTCGAGCGCACGTTGATCATCGCCGATGAGGGCTCGCAGGTGCACTACGTGGAAGGCTGCACCGCGCCGATCTACTCGACGGACTCCTTTCACAGCGGCGTGATCGAGATCGTGGTCCACAAGGGCGCCCGAGTGCGCTACACCACGATTCAGAACTGGTCGAGGAATGTCTACAACCTGGTGACGCAGCGAGCGCTGGTGTACGAAGACGCGACGATGGAGTGGGTGGACGCCAATCTGGGCAGCAAGCTGACGATGAAGTATCCGTCGTGCATCCTGTTGGGCAAGGGCGCCCGGGGGGAGATCCTGTCGCTGGCGTTCGCCGCGTCCGGGCAGCACCAGGACGCGGGCAGTAAGGTGATCCATGTTGCCCCGCACACCACCAGCAAAGTGACCTCGAAGTCGATCAGCAAAGGCGGCGGGCGAGCTTCCTACCGGGGTCTGCTGAAGGTGTATAGGGACGCCGTGGGTGCCAGATCCAATGTCGTGTGTGACGCGCTGCTGCTGGATCCGCAATCGCGCAGCGACACGTACCCGTCGATCGAGATCGACGAGGACGACGTCACTATCGGGCACGAGGCGTCGGTCAGCAAAGTGGGTGAGGAGCAGCTCTTCTACCTGATGAGCCGTGGGCTGAATGAAGACGAGGCGACGTCGATGGTCGTCTCGGGATTCATTGAGCCGCTGGTCAAAGAGCTGCCGATGGAATATGCCGTCGAGATGAACCGGCTGATTCAGCTTCAGATGGAAGGATCGCTCGGCTGACGCCTGTACGCGAAAGCATACGCATGAGCCCTCGCACCGTGACCTCCCGCACGCCCGTCGCCGCCCCTCGGCGGAGGGTGGATTCCCCTTCCGACTGGACGACGTCCGATCTCGTTCGGCAGCGCTGGGAGAACCCACCTGGTTGCTCGAGCGGCGGGTGCGGGCGTGGGAGGCGTTTGAGCGGCTGCCGTTCCCGTCGACGACCGACGAAGCCTGGCGGCGCACCGACCTGCGGCCGATGCCGCGGCATTCGTTTGCGCTGGGGGCCGCGTCGAGTCCCGAAGTCGAGTCAGCGCTGCTGAGGCCGTTGGCGGGAGAGGCGCATGGCGCGCTCTTGTGCCTCACACCGGGCCTCGAGCCGCGCCGCGAAGGCGGGAAGGATCTGGCCCGAAGGGACGTGATCTTCACCGACTGGGCGAGCGCAGTTCGCGATCACGCGCCGCAGCTTGAGCGGGCGCTCGGGCAGGCCGTGGCCGATGACGAGGACTCCTTCACCGCGCTGGCCGCCGCGCTGGCCGTTGATGGCGTGGTCGTGTACGTGCCGGCCGGCGTGCACGTCGCCCAGCCTCTGCACTCAGTGTTCTGGGCGCCGGGCGCGGACCGGGCATTCTTCTCCCGCGTGCTCGTCGTGGTCGAGGATGGAGCTTCGGTGACCTTCGTCCACGAGACGGCTTCGCCGAGCGAGCCGGGCGGACACGCGTTGCACGCGGGGATCGTAGAGCTGGTGCTGGGAGCCGGTGCGCACTTGACCTTCGTTGAGCTGCAGACGTGGGGCGACCATGTCTGGAACGTCACACACGAGCGGGCGATCATCGGCCGCGATGGGCGGCTGGATTGGATCTTCGGGGCGGTTGGCAGCCGGTTGACCAAGACCTTCAGCGAGCTGAACCTCGCCGGCCAGGGCGCCGAGGGTCGCATGTCCGGCTTCTACTTCGCCGGTGGCACGCAGCATCTGGACCACGACACGCAGCAGAATCACCTCGCGCCGCACACGACCAGCGATCTGCTCTTCAAGGGCGCGCTGGTCGGTCGGGGCCGATCGGTCTGGCAGGGGATGATCTACGTGGCACCGGGCGCGCAGAAGGCCGACGGCTACCAGGCCAATCGCAACCTGATGCTGAGCCCGCATGCGCGTGCGGACTCGATCCCGGGCCTGGAGATCCTGGCTGATGACGTGCGCTGCACGCACGGCGCGACCGTCGGGCAGCTGGAAGAGGAGCCGATCTACTACTTGATGTCGCGCGGGCTGCCGCGACCGGAGGCCGAGCGCCTCGTCGTCGACGGCTTCTTCGCCCCGATCATGGACCGCATCCCATTCGATGGCGTGCGGGCGCGCTTCGGGCGCATGGTAGATGACAAACTAACGGCGAGCGAGCTGCGCGGCTGACGAGTCAGCTGCGCTATACAACCGAGGACAGCACAATGAAGAGAGGGATTTCCGCGTCGGCCGCCGCGCCGGCCAAAGACCAGCGTTTTCGTGTGGGAGAGCTGGTGGACGTGTTGTGTGACCACACCCGCGCCGGTGAGCGCGTGCGCGATTGGCTTCAGGGCGTCGTCGTCCAGGCCGACCGTAAGATGCTGGCGATCCAGTTTGTAGATGACGTCTATCTGACCGACGGATGGATGGTGCCCGACCGCGTGCTGTGGTGCCAGCAATCGGGAGTCAACATCAGGCCGTCCACGAAGCGGCGCGTGCGGCGGCCAGTCGCGCGCCGCAAAGTGCGTAGCTGACGAGAGCGCCATCGATGCACGCGGCGGCGGCTTCCTTGCCCTTTGATGTCGAGCGACTGCGCAGCGAGTTCCCGATCCTGGGGCGGGAGACGCGTCCTGGCGTCCCCTTGGTCTACCTCGACTCGGCCGCCACGTCCCAGAAGCCGCGCGTCGTGCTGGAGGCGATGACGGCGTTCTATGAGCACCAGAACGCCAACATCCACCGCGGGATCCATCGGCTGGCGGAGGAAGCAACCGAGTCGTTCGAGTCCGCGCGGCGCCGGATCGCGGCGTTCGTCGGGGTGAGCGATGCTGCCGAGATCGTCTTCACGCGCAACGCCACCGAATCCATCAACCTGGTCGCCTCTACCTGGGGGCGCACCCAGATGCAGTCCGGCGACCTGATCGTGTTGACGGAGATGGAACACCACGCCAACCTGGTGCCATGGCAGATGCTGGCGGCCGAGAAGGGGCTCCGGCTTGCGCACATCCCGGTCGATGAGGGCGGACGACTGGATCTGGACGCCTATCGTGAACTGCTTTCGCGCGGTCCTCGCCTGGTGGCGTTCACCACGATGTCGAACGTGCTGGGGACGATCACGCCGGCCGTGGCAATGACCGCCCAGGCGCACGACGCGGGGGCGCTGGTCCTGCTCGACGCGGCCCAGTCCGTGCCGCACTTGCCAACCGACTTCGGCGCGCTGAATGCGGACTTTGCGGTCTTCTCTGGCCACAAGATGTGCGGGCCGACCGGAATCGGCGTGTTGCATGCCCGGCGCGAGCTGTTGGAGGCGATGCCGCCTTATCAGGGCGGCGGCGACATGATCAAGCGTGTGTCGCTGACCTCCTTCACGCCGAATGATGTGCCCCACAAGTTCTAGTCGTGAACGCCCGCCGTCGCCGAGGCGATTGGGCTGGGAGCCGCCGTGGACTTTCTCGGCGGCCTGGGAATGCAGGCGGTGCACGCGCACGAGGCGGAGATGACCGAGTACGCGATGGACCGTCTGAGCGAGGTGCCGGGCCTGCGCGTCTACGGGCCGCCGGCTGCAGAGCGTGGAGGTGTGGTGGCGTTCTCGATGGCCGAGGCGCACCCGCACGATGTGGCGCAGATCCTGGACAGTATTGGTGTTGCGGTGAGAGCCGGCCACCACTGCGCCATGCCGATTCACGAGAAACTCGGCGTTCCGGCAACTACGCGCGCCTCGTTCTACGTCTACACGACGACAGCGGAGATTGACAGACTCATCGACGGGCTATATAAGGTCAAGCACATCTTTGCCTAGGCTGGCCCACATGGACGACCTGTACCGCGAGCAGATCATTGACCGCTTCAAGAACCCCCGCAGCCGGGGCATGCTCGATCCGCACGACTTCACCTATGAGGACGACAACCCACTATGCGGAGATCGCATTCGCATTGATGTGCGCGTCGATGCGGACAATCGCGTCACAGCGGCCGCATTCTCGGGGCAGGGCTGCGCCATCGCGCAGGCCTCAGCTGACCTTTTGACCGAGTTTGTGGTCGGCAAGACGTTGGATGAGGTCAAGCAGATCTCCAAAGACGACATCCTCGAGATGCTGGGGATCGAGCTTGGTCCCGTTCGCCTGAAGTGCGCCCTGCTGTCCCTCAAGGTGCTCAAGGCGGGCGTGTACGGCATTGACCAGCTCGAAGTCGACCTGATCTGAGTCTCCAAGGGTGGTAAGTGTTCAACTACCGCTTGCCGCGAGGTGTCGAGCTTGAGTATGTGACCGTGGCCACGGTCGGCGAGCTCGGGCCCGGGCAGCGCAAGCTGGTGGACATCGACGGAGAACCCCTGGCCGTCTTCAACATCGCCGGCCGCTACTTCGCCATCGCTGACCGCTGCTCGCACGATGATGGCCCCGTCGGTGAGGGAAGCCTCGCGGGGGAGGCGATCGAGTGCCCGCGGCATGGCGCCCGGTTCAACCTCGAAACCGGCAAGGCGCTTTCGCTGCCTGCGGTGGTCGATATCCCGGCCTATCCGGTGCGGGTTGTGGGCGGGGAGGTCCAGGTCGGTCTGCCGCCGGCCTGAGCCGGGGCCCAGCGACCATGACATACGTCACCGCGGGGTAGGCCGCGTTTCTTCTGGTCGGCCCGCGCGATTGCGGTATGATTGGCTGGCTGCGCCGTGCCCGCCTGCCGGGGGTCGCGGCGCATACTCTGAATCTGCAACCGTGCTTTCACGGGAGGACGAACGCAATGCCAACGAAGTGGGTGTACCGGTTCGACGAGGTCGATCTCGCCGAGAAGAAGATGAAGACCTGGGAAGGCGTCCGCGCGCTGCTGGGCGGGAAGGGCGCCAACCTGGCGGAGATGACACGCATTGGCGTGCCGGTCCCGCCGGGCTTCACCATCACCACCGAAGCCTGCAACGCCTACCTGGCCAAGAAGAGCAAGTTCCCGGAGGGGATGTGGGAGCAGACGCTTCGGGCGCTCAAGGCGACCGAGGCGGCTTCCGGCAAGAAGTTTGGCGACCCGAAGAACCCGCTGCTGGTCTCGTGCCGCTCCGGCTCGAAGTTCTCGATGCCCGGCATGATGGACACGGTCCTCAACATCGGGCTGGACGACGAGACGGCGCAGGGCATGATCGCCTTGACAAAGAATGAGCGCTTTGTGTATGACGCGTACCGCCGGCTGATTCAGATGTACGGCACGGTCGTTATGGGGCTCGAGCACCGGCCGTTCGCCGATGCGCTCGAGGCCGCCAAGGCCAAGGCCGGGACAATCGAGGACTCGAAGCTCTCGTCGGCGGACCTCAAGGAACTGGTCAAGACGTTCAAGGCGATCGTCAAGAAGCACGCCGGCCGCGATTTCCCGACGGACCCGATCGAACAGCTGCGTCTGGCGACGGAAGCCGTCTTCCGCTCGTGGAACGGCAAGCGCGCTGTCGACTACCGCAACGCGGCTAAGATCGCGCACAACCTGGGGACGGCGGTCAACATCGTCACGATGGTCTTCGGCAACATGGGCGACGACTGCGCGACCGGTGTCGCCATGACCCGCTCGGGCAACACGGGTGAGAAGGCAATCGAAGGCGACTACCTCACGAACGCTCAGGGCGAAGACGTGGTGGCCGGCATCCGCCTGACCAAGCCGATCGAGGAGCTTGCGAAGGAGATGCCCAAGGCCTACAACGAGTTCGCCAAGATCTGCAAGCGCCTCGAGAAGCACTATCGCAACATGCAGGACGTTGAGTTCACGATTGAACGCGGCAAGCTGTGGATGCTCCAGACGCGCGACGGCAAGCGGACGGCGCAGGCCGAGGTCCGCATTGCCGTCGACATGGCGGAAGAGAAGCTGATCACGCAGAAGGAAGCAGTGCTGCGCGTGAAGCCGGAGCAGGTGGATTTCTATCTGCACCCGCAGTTCGACGCCAAGGCCAAGAAGGCGGCGACGAAGGTCGCCACCGGGCTGAATGTCTCGCCAGGTGCGGCCGTCGGTCAGATCGCCTTCACCGCCGATTTGGCCGAGAAGTGGGCCAAGGAAGAGAAGAAGCAGGTCATCATGGTCCGCCCGGAAACCGGGCCGTCCGATGTGCACGGCATGCTGGCGGCGAATGGCATCCTGACCTCCAAGGGCGGCCGCACGTCCCATGCGGCGCTCGTGGCGCGGCAGTTCGGCAAGCCGGCGGTCGTCGGCGTGGCGGCGTTGGACGTCGACACCGATGGGCACAAGATGACGGTGGGCGGCAAGGTCTACAAGGAAGGCGACTGGCTCTCGATTGACGGCACCACCGGCGAGGTGTTCACCGGCCAGGTGCCGACGGTCGTGCCGGACCTGAGCGATCCGTACCTGAGCAAGCTCCTGGGCTGGGCCGACAAGTCTCGCCGCCTGCAGGTCTGGGCGAACGCGGACTACCCGCGCGATGCTGAGCGCGCCCGCAAGTTCGGGGCACAGGGCATTGGGCTGTGCCGCACCGAGCACATGTTCTTCGAGACCGAGCGCCTGCCGATTGTCCAGCAGATGATCCTGGCGGAAACGCTCTCGGACAAGGAAGCGGCGGCCAAGCAGCGCGATGAGGCGCTGGCGAAGCTGCTGCCCTTCCAGCGCCTGGAATTCGAAGGCCTGTTCCGCGCGATGGACGGGCTGCCCGTGATCATCCGCCTGATCGACCCGCCGATGCACGAGTTCTTGCCGTCGCACGACTCGCTGATTCAGGAAGTCACTGAGCTGCGCATCACCGGCAAGGACGCCAAGAAGTTGGCCGAGAAGGAGAAGATGCTGGCGGCGGTCGAGATGATGCGGGAAGCCAACCCGATGCTCGGCCTGCGCGGCGTCCGCCTGGGGATTCACATCCCCGAGCTGACCAAGATGCAGGTGCGGGCGATCATCGAGGCTGCCTGCAAGTGCACGAAGGATGGCGTGGACGTTCACCCCGAGATCATGATCCCGCTCACCTCGCACGTGAACGAGCTCAAGGTGCAGCAGACGGCGCTGGAGGAAGTGGCGCAGCAGGTGATGAAGGAGCAGGGAACAAAGGTCGCCTACAAGTTTGGGACGATGATCGAGATCCCGCGCGCGGCGCTGACAGCAGGCGAGATCGCCGAGTACGCCCAGTTCTTCTCCTTCGGGACCAACGACCTGACGCAGACCACCTTTGGCATCTCGCGCGATGATGCTGAGAAGAACTTCCTGGTCGAGTATACGGACCGGAAGATCCTGCCCGAGAATCCGTTTGCGTCAATCGACGAGGATGGGGTGGGCAAGCTGATGGCCATGGCAGTGAAGGACGGCCGGAAGACGCGCCCCAACCTCGAGATCGGCATCTGCGGCGAGCACGGCGGCGATCCGCAGTCGGTGTGGTTCTGCCACAAGATCGGGCTGAACTACGTATCCTGCTCGCCGTACCGCATCCCGATCGCCCGGCTGGCGGCGGCACAGGCCGCGCTGGGCTCGAAGAACGAGGACAAGTAGGCGTTCCAGAGCCGACTCTGGAAGTCGTTCACACGAAGAGAAGGGCGGCCCTTCGGCGAGCGTGGCGAATCCGTCGATGGCCCGGAGGCCGGTGGGGAACGGTCGGCCGAGCCGCGGTCGTTCCATGGGT
>JAPLGR010000716.1 GCA_026390045.1 Chloroflexota bacterium
TGCGCAGCGCCTGGACGGCCTTGGGCATGCTGCGCGCACCCGGCGGGAAGTCGCTGCCGGCGTACCCGGAGTAGGCGAGGACATTCGGTTCGTTGATCGTCACCCACAGGCCCGTCAGGTCACCTAACGCGCCGACGACCTTGCGCGTGAAGCGCTCGAAGCGCGGCACGATATCGTCAGCCAGCCACCCGCCCCGCTCCGCGAGCCAGCGCGGGCTCGAGAAATGATGCAGGGTCACCATGGGCATCATCCCGCGATCAAGGGCACCGCGCAGGATCTGGCGGTAGGCGTCGAGGGCGGACTCATCCCACATCGCCGGCGAAGGCTCGATGCGTGACCACTCGACGGACAGGCGGTGAGCCTTCTGCCCAGTCTCGGCTGCACGATCGAAGTCTTCCGCCCACCGTCCCGCCCACCACTCACAGGCCCTGCCGGACCGGTCGCCGTTCCGGATGCGGCCCGGCTGCTGCTCCCAGTCCCACCAGTCGTTGTTGGTGTTGTCCCCTTCCACCTGATGCGATGCGGAGGCTGTGCCCCACAGGAAGCCGGGCGGGAAGGAGCACGTGGCACGGATCATCATCATCTCGGTTCGCCCAGCGCGCTTGTGGGAGCGCGCAGGAGCGCCTGAGCCAGCAGGCAGCGCACTCCGGTGGGGCGGAAGCCGATCCACTGGGCCTCGGCCTGCGCGGCCACGTCGTTCTCTCCCACCTGGTAGAGCGGCAGCCGCCCTTCGGACAGGAGCTGCCCGGCGATCGCCGCCAACGCCGAACGACGGTACCCCCGACCGGCAGCCTCAGGTTGCGACTCGACATACACCTCGGCGAACAGCTCGCCCTTCCAGTTCACGCCTGCCGCGGCGCGCACCACGTCGCCGGATCGCACTTCAAAGCGCGGCAGACCCGTTGGCGACTGGCAAGGCACGACCAGGACGTTGGTTTCTGGACGGAACTCCTTCGTGTCCAGCCGCCGCAGCTCAGAGACTCGCGGCTCGCTGAGGTCGACCTCCTCCTCAGCCCACGCTCGCTGCTCAGCGGGCAGATGCAGCATCACCGGCCGGCCGCGTTGCAGGGAGACCCTCAACAGCGCCTGCAATGCCGCCGCGCTACCCACAAAGGGGACGGCAAGCGGCCGGAAGAGGTCGTAGCCCGTCTGGGCGAGGGCAAGGAAGCCGCTTGGGGCGTGAGCCACCTGGTAGTAGCCATACACCACGACACGATCGGCTGGATGCTGCAGCCCGTAGTAGGCCACCATCGCATCCTGCGGCAATCGCGGATCGAGGAGCGGGGCCAGCCGGTAGCGTTCCGAAGGGGCGACGCGCAGGACCTCGGACATGAGGAAGCATTGTATCCGCTCCTCCTGACACGGCAACCCTCGTTCCCTCCGCCTCCAGGCAGCAGGGAGAGAAGGGCGCTGCACCTTGCCCGCCCTCTCGAATGTGGCTATAGTTGGCCTGAGGCTACTGGCGTCGTGTCGCGCGCGCTCTGCATTGGACTCCTGATCGCAACTGCGGCTGCGCTCCTTTCGGGATGCGCGTCATCGGCACCGCAAGGCAGCCCCCTCTATCCCACAGCTCCCGAGTTCGAGGCGTTCCTAGATGCCCACGGCGGCTCGCGGACGTTCGGGACGCCGATCGAAGCGCGGCGCGAGGACGGCCAGCGCGTCCGCCAGACGTTCGCCAACGCCGAACTGGTCTACGATCCCGCGCTGCCCGACGGGGAACGGGTGTCGCTGACCACGCTTGGCTACTCCCTCGGCCTGGCAACACCCCCGGTGGCTGGCCCGGCAGACAACGCTCTCTACTTCGATGCCACCGGGCATGCCCTTGATCCCCGGACCCGTACGGTGGTGAAGCGGTGTTCGGCCGCGTGCTAAGCGAGCCCTACTCCGCCACGGACGGCGCACTCGAACAGGTCTTTGCCAACGCGGTCCTGTATGCGCCGAGCGACTCACCCGGCTCGGTCCGCCTGCGCGCCCTCGGCGCTGCGTTGGGTGATGCCGAGCCTCCGGTCACCGGGCCCAGTGACACGGTTGGACTCTACATGCCCCAGTCGGGCCACTACGTATTGTGGGCGTTCGCCAACTTCTATCGGGCGCACGGCGGAGAGGCGGTGCTCGGCCTGCCGCTCGAGGAAGCCAAGACCATGAACGGCGTCATGCGTCAGCGATTCGAGAACGTGATCCTTGAGTACCGGCCGGAGCTGCCGCCGCACCTAGCGGTCCAGCTTACGCCGCTCGGGTTGGACTACGCCGTCGCCGGCGGGGTGCAGTCCGGCGAAGTGAACGCCCCGATCATCACTGCCCCAACGATTGCGGCTTGCGAGGGGGTCGCTAGTGTCTCCACGCAGCCGGATCTTGCGATCTTGCCGTCCGGTGGCCTGCAGCGAATCAGCGTGCAGGTCCAGCGTCCTGATGGATCGCCCTGGGCAGGAGTCACGCCCATC
>JAPLGR010000385.1 GCA_026390045.1 Chloroflexota bacterium
AGTACTTCTTGATGTGATACAGAGAATGGGACTTGCCCAAACCATAATCCCCGACGACGAAATTCAGCGACGAGCCGCGCTGGCCGGCCGTGTCATCAATGATCTTGGTCCATGCCGCTTGTTCCGCCTTCCTGCCGACAATCGGCGCATCCGGATTCGCACGCTGGCTGAACGGATTGGCCGACAACCTGTACAACTTCTCCAACGACTTATCGTCAGACATCGCGCTCCCTCCGCAAGCTCAGCGCTTCAAACGCCCCGCCTCGCCAGTGAAACAACTGCTCGCCGGCACCCATGGAGCGATGTAGGTCCGCGCTCCGTAGCTGCCGTGCTAGCGCCCGTCCGAGTAGCATGTCGAACCTGCGCCGAGTCACCAACACGCCGTCCGCCAGGAACGAAGCACCTACGTCCCGCCGCAAGCGGTCCACGGGCACAGCAACCTCGCCTATGCAATTCGGCGCCGCGGTTCGATAGGCATTCAGTAGCCGTCGTGCGAAGTCCTGAAGGGAGACCAGCCCCAGCGCGCCCTGTCTCTGGCGCACACAAAGCCCGCTCGCCTGAGCTGCGAAGACTCGAAAGTGCTCAAGGTAGGCCATCCAACGCTGGGCCCGTCTCCTCGTCTCCGCGGTGGCACTCCCGGCACCGCCATCCACGGCACACAGGGCGCTCACAATAGCCTCGCGTTGCGCGGCTCGACTCCTCCACGGGCCATCATGCCCGTGTTCTCTCTCGATCTCCAGCTGAATTGCCGCCATCGCCCGGAACGAGCCTTGATCACAGTCAATCACGACAAGCGGCCATGCCCCGGAACACGCTCTTCTCGGGAAGCTCACGCGAGAAGAGCGACAACACCTCGTCCTTGAAGCCATTGCGGTCGAACTCATGATTCCGAAGCGCAGTCAACACGGGATGGAGGCGCACGGGCGGGAGCTTGAGGACCGGAATCCCCTCCTGCTTTCGGTGCCGCAGCTTCACGCCTGAGGCCCTCCCTCCCGCGCCGAACACATCTCGAGGTACGAGCAAGACGGGCAGTATCTCTCCTTGTCGTGAGTTCTCGTAACAGGTACAGGCTCAGCAGCTCCGGGCGTTGCAGCGATGAGTGCCTGGTCCCGCCGATCCAAGAACTCCCGGCGGAGCTGGTCGGTCAGCAGAAAGACGACCACATGGCCCTGGGTAAGGAAAGTCGGGTCCGTGTCAACCAGGTAGATGACGCCCAGGTCAAACGCACCCTCGCCAGCGCTCTCGAACGCCATCGCGTAGCCCGTGGCGGTCAGGAGGTACTCCCGTCGCCAGGCGCCTGTCTTGATGTCACCGATCGCCTGATGCTCGGGGACCACAAAGTCGGGAGTTGCCTTGCCCAGCTTGAGGTGGGCCGCCGGCACGACTTCCGGAAACGGGCGCACGGCTCGAAGCGCGCGGTCCGCCCCGCGCGCCGGGTAGCGTTCATAACTCAACGCTCCCTGCAGGTGAAACAGATCCAGTGTCACCGTGTCAACAAGTAGCCGCTGCAACTCGTTGTTCGGCAAATACGGCCCACCCGATGCCTTCCGTTCGAGTTCCGCGAACTTTCGCTTCGCGCGTTCCGAATACTCGACGACGCTCGCGGCAGCGGCCTTGGCAATCGCGTCGACGGAGCCGCTCCACGACTTTGCCGAAGCGGTCGACCGCCGCTTCTCGTATGCGTGGCGAACCGCTGCCTCGATGACTCTGCCGGCCACGCGCGGCCAAGTCTGGTTCTCGGGCCGCTCACCCGCCACTCGAATCC
>JAPLGR010000150.1 GCA_026390045.1 Chloroflexota bacterium
CTTCTTTGTTGTCTATGCTCAGGCGGGCGTTCGATGCCCTTCCCGCTATCCGGTTGCGCCCTGGGATTCGCATTCCAGCCTTATTCCGCCCGCCGCAACCGGCTTTCCGGCTGGACTTCTAGGCTCCCGCGGGCCGCCCTCCCCATGCAGCCGCTTCTGCGGACGCTTCAGGACCACGACCTCGGCCACCTGCGGATCGTGGCCGAACTGTGGGGGCTTGAGCTTCTGGCCGGATCGTCCCTTGAGGCCGCGCGCGGGCTGGCCTCGGCGATGCTTGATCCTGACGCCTTGCACGAAGTGGTCGGTGGATTGCCGACAGAGGCCGGGCAGGCACTGCAGGCGCTGGCAGCCTCCGGCGGGCGCATGCCGTTGGCTGACCTCACGCGTCGGTTTGGTCCTCTGCGCGAGATCGGCGCCGGCCGCCGCGACCGCGAGAAGGTCTGGCGTCAGCCAGCCTCGCCGCTCGAAGCGCTCTGGTATCGCGGGCTGCTCGCGCGCGCTTTCGCCGATTCGCCCACCGGCCCGGTCGAGATGGGCTTCATCCCTACCGACATGCTGAGCCTGCTCAACCCCGAACCCTCGGCCGACGCGCCGCTGGGTCGTCCGGCCGCGGAGCCTGCCACCATCATCCCGGCGGATGACTCGGGGCCAGACGACGCGGTGACCCTCCTCGCCGCCCTCCGCCGCAGGCCGTCCCGGGACCTCGAACCCTCCGCCACGTGGCTGCAGCGCGTCACGCGCCATTTGATGTGCCCCGACGCAGCAGACATGCTCATTGCCCTGCTCCGCGATCTTGGGCTGCTGCAGGGACCTCCACTTCGCCTCCAGGCCCGGGAGCTCCAGGGATTCCTCGCGTTGCCCCGCTCGGAGGCGAACCGGAGGCTGATCCGCGCCTGGGCCGATTCGACGACGTGGAATGACCTAGCTCGTGTCTCTGGGCTGGATGCCGCCGGCAAGAACTGGCCCAACGATCCGGCCGCCAGTCGGCAGACGATCATCCGCTGGATGACGGATGTGCCGCGTGCAACTTGGTGGGACCTGGATGCCTTCGCAGCGCAGGCCCGCGAACAGCATCCCGGGTTCCAGCGCCCCGCCGGCAACTTCGACTCGTGGTACCTCCGGGAGACCTCGACGGGTCAGTTCCTGAGGGGCTTTGAACATTGGGACGCTATCGAGGGTCAATTGCTGCGGTTCGTGATCACCGGTCCGCTGCATTGGCTGGGCGCAATCGATCTCGGGTACGGCCCTCAAGCCCCTCAACCGACGGCCTTCCGGACCAACGCCGCGTTTGGCCAGCTAGTCGACGGCGCGCCGCATGTCGAGGCGGAAGAACCGCGCGTTGCAGCCAGCCTGTACCCCGACGGCCGCGTGGTCGTGCCGCGCAGCACGGACCGAGCGCACCGCTATCAGATCGCGCGCTGGGCGCACTGGGATTCCCGCGACGCAGAGGGGTACGGCTACCGCATCACGCCGCGCGCCCTGGAGGCCGCCGGAAAGCAAGGCTTGCGTTCCACGCAGGTGCTCGCGATCCTCAAGGCGGCCTGTGACGCTTCGGCGCCCGATCCGCTGGCGCAGGCCATCGAACGCGCCGCAGCGCGTGGGACCGAGGCCCGGCTCCAGTCCATGGTCGTCCTGCGCGTTACCAGTCCACGCCTGCTGGATGAGCTTCGCCGGCGCCGGGCGACGGCGCGCTACCTAGGCGAAGCCCTCGGGCGCGACGCCGTCACCCTGCGCTCCGACGACTGGCAGGCCTTGTGCGACGCGGCGGCCCGGCTCGGCCTGCTGATTGAGCCACCAGACAGCGGGACCCACGAACCCATGGGATGAACTGATCGGCATGAGCATCTTCCCGGACGGCGGCCGACACCAGACACTTGCTTTGACAGGGGCAAGCGCTAGCCTTGAGGGCGCCGCGCCAACGATATCGACACCGCGACCTGCATAGGAGAAGAACGATGATCAGTAAGAAGCCCGGCACGGATCCCGACGTCGCCCTGGTGGGCGGCGGCATCATGAGCGCGACGCTTGGCGTCTTGCTTAAGGCACTTCAGCCCGGGGTCACGATCACGCTGTTGGAGAGCCTGGAAGGCGTTGCGGGCGAGAGCTCAGATGCGTGGAACAACGCCGGCACCGGCCACGCGGCGCTGTGCGAGCTGAACTACACGCCGCAGCAAGTAGATGGTTCCATCGATATCGCCAAGGCCCTCACGATCAATGAATCCTTCGAGCTGTCCCGTCAACTCTGGGCCTGGCTTGTCGAGCAGCGGGTTCTCGAGGCGCCGGAGCGATTCATCAATCCCGTGCCGCACATGACCTTCGTGCGCGGCGCCGACGGTGTCAGCTTCCTCCGCAAACGCTTCGAGGCGTTGACCAAGCACCACGCCTTCCAGGACATGCAGTTCTCTGACGATGGCGCCCGCATCGCCGAGTGGGTGCCGCTGATCATGGAGGAACGCTCTGCATTGGAGCCGATCGCGGCGACGCGGTCCGAGTCCGGCACGGATGTGGATTTCGGCGCGCTGACCCGGATGTTGATCGACCACCTCGCCCGCCAGGATGGGGTGTCCGTGCTGCTTGGGCACCGAGTCGTGGATATCCGCCGCAAGAGCGGCTCCTCCCGCTGGAACTTGAAGGTGCAGTCCCGCCACGGCGTGGAGGAGATGAGCGCCGGGTTCATCTTCCTGGGCGCGGGCGGCGGAGCCCTTCCGCTCCTGCAGAAGTCCGGCATCCCCGAAGGCAAGGGGTTCGGAGGCTTTCCGATCAGCGGCCAGTGGCTGGTCTGCGAAGACCCGAAGCTCGTCGATCGGCACTCTGCCAAGGTGTACGGCCGTCCGGCCATCGGTGCGCCGCCGATGTCGGTGCCGCACCTCGACACGCGCCTCATTCAGGGGAAGCAGGCGCTGCTGTTCGGTCCCTTCGCCGGCTTCTCAACGAAGTTCCTCAAGCACGGATCGCTGCTCGACCTGCCGATGTCGCTCCGGGGCAACAACCTTGTGCCGATGCTCGCGGTTGCACGCGACAATGTCGACCTGGTCAAATACCTCATCGGCCAGGTGCTCCAGTCACCGAAGGATCGGATGGGCGCACTGCGGGCGTTCCTGCCCACGGCCGAATCGGCCGACTGGCATCTTGAGATCGCCGGCCAGCGAGTTCAGATCATCAAGAAGAACGCCGAAAGGGGCGGCGTGCTCCAATTCGGGACCGAGGTGGTCGCGTCGGCGGACGGTTCCTTGGCCGCGCTGCTCGGCGCCTCACCCGGAGCCTCCACGGCCGTGTCGATCATGCTGGAGCTCATCGCGCGCTGCTTCCCCGAGCAGATCAAGACGGCGGAGTGGCAGGGCAAGCTGAAGAAGATGATCCCCTCGTACGGCGAGCCGCTGGCGAAGAACCCGGCGTTGTACAACCGCGTCCACACTCGGACGCGGGAGGTGTTAGGCCTAGCAAGGCATTGAGCGCGGGGGCAGCGACCGATCGACATCTTCCCTGATATCGATCGTGACAGTGTGCGTCGGTCAGCAGATCAGAAGTGGGAAACGAGAGCGCTGGTGTGCCGGCACGACCTAACGTTGGATTCTGCCGGACCCACCGCCCCGCATTAGCGCTTCGACTTCCGCCACACTGCAGCGATTGAAGTCACCGGGAATCGAGTGCTTCAGGCACGAGGCGGCAGCCGCGAACTCCAGCGCTTCGCGCGCCTCCATTCGTGTTGACAGCGCGTAGATCAGGCCGGCCGCGAACGCATCCCCTGTTCCGACGCGGTCCACAATGTCGGTGACCTCATAGCGTCGGCTGACCAAGAACTCCTGCCGGTCGTGCAGGCATGCCGACCAGTCGTTGCGGTCCGCGCCGTAGCTCTCGCGCAGCGTGATTGCCTGGAGACGCAGGTTGGGGAAAGCGCCGAGGACTGCCTCGCACAGCGCGCGATACCGGTTGGGGTCAACCGCCCCACCCTCGACACTCTTCGGCTTGCCGGTTTCCAGCGAGATGCCGAGGGCAAGCTGACAGTCTTCTTCATTGGCAATGCCGATATCGACGTGGCGCACGATCTCCGTCATGACCTCCGGAGCCGTCTTGCCGTACTTCCACAGGTTCTTCCGGAAGTTGTAGTCACACGAGACCGTCAGGCCCTTCTTCTTGGCGGTATTCACTGCCGCCAGGACCGACTCGGCGGCGGCGGCGCTGAGGGCCGGTGTGATTCCCGTGACATGGAACCACGCTGCACCATTGAAGATGGCGTCCCAGTCAAACGAAGCCGATGATGCGTCCATGATGGCCGAGTGCGCCCGGTCATAGACTACCTTGGATGGCCGTTGATCCGAACCGGCCTCCAGGAAGTAGATGCCCATGCGGTCGCCCTGGCGGATGATCGTCGAGGTGTCGACCCCCCACCCCTCCAGCGCATTGATACAAGCGTTGGCCATCGGGTTGTTGGGCAGCGCAGTGACGTAGGAGACATCCAATCCAAACTGGGCGAGCGAGACGGCGACGTTGGCCTCGCCTCCTCCGAAGGTTGCCTCGAGCACCGGCGACTGCATCAGCCGCTCGAATCCCGGTGACTTCAGGCGCAACATGATCTCGCCGAAGGTGACAACGCGACCGCTCATGTCTTGCCTCCGCCCGAACGCACTTGCGCCACTAGGGCTACCGCCTCAGCTGTCAGCCGTACGATCTCATCGAACGCGCCGCCGGCAATCAGCTTCGGAGCTACAAGCCAACTGCCCCCGAGAGCGAAGACCATGGGGAGCTTGAGGTAGGCCGCGGCGTTGGCAGCGGTGATCCCGCCAGTCGGGACGAACTTCACCCCCACAAAGGCCGCCGCCAGGGCCGCCAGCATCTCTTTCCCTCCCAGCGCTTCCGCCGGAAAGAACTTCAGCACGTTCAGGCCGCTTTCGAGCGCCATCAGGATCTCGGTGGGCGTGGCCACACCGGGCATCACGGGCATCGCGTGGCCCAGGCACCACTCCACGACTCTGCGATCGAACCCCGGGGAAACAATGAAACGCGCCCCAGCGTCGACCGCCTGCTGCGCCTGCTCAGGCGTGACCACTGTGCCTGCACCCACCAGCATCTCAGGTGACCGGGCGCACATCCGACGGATGCCCTCGCCTGCCGCGGCTGTTCGAAACGTGATCTCGGCACAGGGGAGCCCTCCAGCCAGGAGAGCTTCCGCCAGACGATCGCCCTGGGTCGGATCCTCGAGGCGCACCACGGGGATGATCCCCAGCTCTCCAAGCCGGGCGATGGGATTCGTCATGCCCACTCCTCCTGCAACGTGCCCCCTACTTCCATCACAACCAGTCGCAGCCCTAGCCAGGGCGGACTTGAACCACCATCTCGATCTCGACCGGAATCTGCCCTGGCAGCTCGCTGACACCCACGGACGTTCGGGCGTGTACCCCGCGGTCGCCAAAGACCGCGACCATCACATCAGAGACGCCGTTGATTACGGCTGGCTGCTGATCGAATCCGGGCGCGCTGTTGACGTAGCCGTTGATCTTGACCACTCGCTCGACGCGGTTCAGTGTGCCCAGCTCGGCCTTGGCGACCGAAAGCAGGTTGAGCGCCGTCTGGCGCGCGGCAGCATAGGCCTGGTCAAGCGTGACGGATCCGCCGACCTTCCCTTTGTACAGAAGGCCGCCCTCAACATAGCAGGTCGTGCCCGACAGGAAGAGCAGGTCGCCGCTGATCACAGCCGTCGTGTAGGAGCCGACCGGCTTCGGCGGCGGAGGGAGTTCGATCCCGAGTTCCTCAAGGCGGGCTTCAGGGTCCACTCATTCCTCCCTGCCAGGCTGAGGGCATTCCCGGTCGATTGAGCGGACCCCCACAGGAGGTGTATGACACCTCCTGTGAGGATCCCGTTCACCGCTGGCGGGGAGAGCCGGTGATGTCCTCTCCCCTTGGGCCGAGAGTCCGGTCAGGCTAGAACGTGCCCTCCGGATTGTAGTAGCGGAAGGCATTGTCCTTGGTGATCAGCGGCGACGGCAGGTAGGTGTCCTTTTCAGGCGTCCCTCCGCCAAGGATGGACATCACGCGGTTGAACGCCGCGCGGCCGATCTGGTCTGAGTTGTTCAGGCCGGTCGCAGCGTAGTTCGTTCCGTTGATGATGGCCTCCAGTGCGGCGGTCTCACCGTCGACGCCGACGAGGAACATCTCGTCCGACCGGCCAGCATCGGCGATGGCCGTCTGGGCGCCCAGGCATGTGGAGTCGTTCTCGCAGAACACGGCGTCGATCTTCGGATTGGAGGCCAGCATGTCTTCCATCAAGGCCATGCCGCCGTCCGAGCTCCAGCTGCTCCAGTCCGGGGCGGTAACCACTGTGATCCCCGGGTAGGTTCCCGCGACGCTGAGCATCCCATTGCTGCGATTCAGGCCGATCGAGTTGTCCGCGGGTCCGCCGCGCAGTTGAACGACGATGCCTTCCCCGCCCAGACGATCACAGATGTACGTGCCGTCCTGGACTCCGATGGTGTAGTTGTCCGGGCCGATGTAGGACGTGTAGGCGCTCTTGCTCCCTGCGCCAAACTGCCGATCGACGAGAACGGTCGGGATCCCCTCTGCGGCCACGGCGTCGAGTGCTGCCGGAGCCTCCTCAAGCCACGCTCCCGAGACGATGATCCCGTCGATGCCCTGTGCGATCAAGTCCTCGATGTCCGCCTGGAACTTGGCTGCGTCCCCATTGGCATCGGTGGAGATGATCGTGACGTTGGAGTAGGGCTTCGCTTCATCGATGACGGCATTGTTCATTCCGATGAAGTAGGGGCAGCACTGGGAGAAGTTGGCCATCCCGATCTTGATCGGACCAGCTGCTTCCTCAGGAGCGGCCGCGGGCGCAGCCTACCCGCAGGCCGCGAGCATCACCGCCAGGATGACGACGATGGTCAAACCGAGATTGCGCTTCATCGAAGAATCCTCCTCTGCTCTTGGTTCCGGGTGAATCGGCTTGGAATGGGACGGAATACAGCTCTTCCTCTCACCTCCTTCTGCTCAGCCGGGATGCCGGCTGGCTGAGACCTCCACAATTACTGCTTGCGTCGCCACAGCACCGCGACCAGGATGATCACGCCCTTGAAGATCTGCTGGTAGTACGACTGCACGTTGAACAGATTGAGCAGGTTGTCGATCATGCCGAGCGCCATGACCCCGGCCAGCGTGCCGAAGACGCTTCCGCCCCCTCCCCCGCCGCCAAGAGCGGCTCCGCCGATGACGACGGCGGCAATGGCGTCCAACTCGAACCCCGCGCCCACGCTCGGTTGGGCGATCCCCAGGCGGGAGGCGAGCATGACCCCCGCCAGGGCGGAGAACATGCCGGAGATCATGTAGGCCAGAAGGATGTGCCAGGAGACGTTGATCCCTGCCAGGCGCACAGCCTCCTCGTTCCCGCCGATCGCCACAATCGCCCGCCCGGACTTGGCTCGATTGATGAAGAACCACACGATGGGATAGCAGGCGAGCATGATCAGAGCCGACACGGGAAACGGGCCGACGAAGCCGGCTCCGAGAACCGCGCGAAAGGCCGGATCCGTCGGGGTGATCGGAATATCTGAGTACACGAAGACCAGTCCGCGAATGGCTCCCATCGTCGCCAGCGTCACAATGAATGGCTGCAGCTTGAAGCGAGCGATGAAGATACCGTTCACGGCTCCCGCCACCACACCGACGACCAGGCAGATCAGGATGGCCAGGAGCAGGGGCATCCCGCCTTTCGACATACCCGAGACCATGACTGCCGCCAGAGCGACCACCGACCCAACCGAGAGGTCGATGCCGCCCGTCAGGACCACCACCAGCATGCCCAGGCTGAGCAGCCCGTTGGTCACGGCCTGCCGTCCCACGTTGCTCAGGTTGCGCTGGGTGAAGAAGACATCCGACACCGTGGCGGTGATGACGAGGAGGAGCAGGAATGCGGCGATGAAGGCGTAGTCCACCCATCGGCGTCGGTGTCGGCCTCCTGCCTTGCCAAGCAGCAGGGCGCGCAGGCCACCCGGAGCCTTGACGGGAGTGGATGGCGTCGGTGCGGAATCACTGGTCATTGCCCCACCCCTGCGGCCGCGGCCAGCAGCTTCTCCTCACTGGCCTCAGCCCTTGTGTACTCTCCCACTACGCGGCCCTCTCGCATTACCAGGGCCCGGTCGCTCAACCCCAGGATCTCCGGCAGTTCGGACGAGATCAGCAGGATGCCGATCCCGTCGGCCGCCAGGTCACTGATGAGCTGGTAGATCTCCACCTTGGTGGCCACATCGACCCCGCGTGTGGGCTCGTCGAGGATCAGCACTCGGGCCCGCGTCATCAGCCACTTGGCGAGCACCAGCTTCTGCTGGTTCCCACCGCTCAGTTGCCGGGCCAACCGGTCGAGCAATGGCGGGCGAATGTCCAGCTCCTTGACCTTCTGCTGCACTTCGGTCGCTTGCGTCCGGCGATGGATGACGCCCCAGCGGCTCAACCGCTCAAACGAGGCCATGCTGGCGTTGTCGCGGATCGTGCAGATCAACACCAGACCGTCGCGCTTGCGGTCCTCGGTCAGCAGGGCGATGCCCTCCTTCACAGCCTCGCGGGGTGACCGGGGATGGACCGGCTTGCCATCGACGAACAGCTCCCCGCTGTCGAACGGCTCAGCGCCGAAGATGCAGCGCGCCACCTGGGTCCGCCCGCTTCCCACCAGTCCGGACATCCCCAGGACCTCGCCCCGCCGCAGCGAGAACGAGACATCCGAGAAGGATCCTTCCCGGCCGAGGCCCTTCACCTCGAGCGCCACCTCGTCACGCGGAGGCCGCCGTGAGGGGAAGACTTCGCCAAGCGATCGCCCCACCATCATTCTGATCAACTGGTTCTGATCGGCCGCTTGAGGTTGCACCGTGCCGACCAGCTGGCCATCCTTGAGCACGGTGATGCGGTCCGCGATCTCGAACACCTCATCCAGACGGTGGGAGATGTACAGGATCAGCGTTCCTTCCTGCTTAAGTTGGCGCACCAAGGCGAACAGGCGATCCAGTTCCTCCTGCGACAGCACGGCGGATGGCTCATCCAAGATCATGATCCGCGGCCGCACCGCCACCGCCTTGGCGATCTCGACCATCTGTTGGTGGGAGACGCTCAAGCGGCGGACGACGCTGCGCACGTCAATCCCCACAAAGCCGATGGACCGCAGGATCTACTCGGCTCGGCGATAGGCCTTGGCCCAGTCCACGCACCCCGGCACTCGAGACGAGGGCATCTGCCCCAACACGATGTTCTCGGCCACGGTCAGGTGCGGCACCAGGCTGAACTCCTGATAGACCGCCCGGATGCCCAGCCGATGGGCGGTGAGGGGAGTGCTGACGTCGGCCGCAATGCCTTCGACCAGAATCTCGCCAGCGTTGCGCGGGATGGCGCCGGACAGGATCTTCATCAGCGTGGACTTGCCGGCGCCGTTCTCGCCGACGATGGCGTGCACCTCCCCACGCTGGGCGCTGAAGTCCACACCGCGCAGCGCCTCGGTGACGTCAAAGCTCTTGCGGATACCCCGCATCACCAGGAAGTCGGCGTCCGTCATGCGCTGTGCCTACTCCACCGCCGGAAAGGCGTTGTGCACGATGATCGTCTTCTGGTCGGTCATTTCGTCCAGCGTGTCATGCACGCCTTCGCGCCCGTGTCCGCTCATCTTCACGCCGCCAAACGGCAGCGTCTCCACGCGAAGGGCCGATGACCAGTTGATGATGACCCCGCCCGCCTCCAGCCGGTAGGCGATGTCGAGGGCCTTGTTGATGTCCTGCGTGAAGACGGCCGACTGCAGTCCGTAGGGCGAATCGTTCGCCATGCGGATGGCGTCTTCGACCGAGGTGAAGCGCACCAGCGGCGCCACCGGCCCAAAGGTCTCTTCCTTAAACAGAGGCACGTCCACCGGCACGTCGGTGAGGACCGTCGGCTCCATGAACGCGTTCCGTCGATGCCCACCCGCGCGCAGCTTCGCACCTGCTTTCACCGCTTCGGTCACGACCGCCTCGACCTCCTTGGCGGCGTCTTCATTGATCAGCGGACCGACGTCTGTGTCCTCCTGCAACTGGTCGCCCACCTTGAGCGCCTTGGCCTTTGCGGTCAGCAGATCTGCAAAGCGGTCATACACCGGGGCCTCGACGAAGATGCGCTTGACGGCGCAACAGATCTGCCCGTTTCCGCGCGCCAATCGCCCCAGGACCACGGCCGTGGCCGCCTTCTCCAGATCGGCGTCCGCCAAAATGATGAGAGCATCGTTCCCGCCGAGCTCCATGTGAACCTTCTTCAGGGTCTCGGCCCCGAGCTGCGCAATGCGGATCCCGACGGCCGTGCTGCCCGTGACGGTGACCAGCTGAATCCCGGGCGTCCTGGCAAGGTAGTCCCCGATCATGGCGCCCGGTCCGGTGATCATCTGATGGGCGCAGTTCGGAAGCCCGGCCTGTTCCAGGATCTCCGCAATCTTGAGCAGCGTCAAGGGGCACGCGCTGGGCGGCTTGGAGATCACGGCATTGCCTGCAGCGAGAGCCGCCGCGGCTTTGTGGCCCCACAGCTCCACCGGGTAGTTGAACGGAACAATGGCGGCGACGACGCCCAGAGGCTGACGGATGGTTACGGCAAAATGGCGCTCCTGCCCGGGGATGGCGTCGACCGGCATCACGCGCCCGAAGATGCGCTTCCCCTCTTCGGCGAAGCCGCGGAAGATGCTTGCCGTCACCCCCACCTCGGCACGCGTCTGGCCGATGGGCTTCCCGTTCTCCTCCGCCAGAAGCTTCCCCAGTTCGGGGACACGCGCCTCCATGGCCTGGGCAACGCGGATCAGCATGTCGTAGCGCTGGCGAGCTGTCAGCTTGCGCATGGCGACCTTGCCGGCCTGCGCCGCCTCAACCGCCCGGCGCGTGTCCTCCAGCGTGGCGCGAGGCACACGGTCGATGACCTTCCCGGTGCCGGGGTTGCGGATGTCCATCCAGGCCCCGTCCGAAGCCTCCACCCACTGACCGGCGATCAGCATCTTCATCAGAGACCTCCGCGGCCCGAGGCATGGCTCAGGCGAGATTGGAATTCAGCGGCCGGCAGCTCAGCCGGCATACCCCATGCGCTTCGAAATCCGCTGCGCCGCGTCGCGCACCATCGGTGCCAGCTCCGTGCACCGCTTGCGATCCATCCGGTTGCCCGGTCCGGAAACGCTCAGGGCAGCGATGGCGGTCTGGCTGTAGTCGGCGATCGGCGCACCGACGCACCGAATGCCCGATTCGTTTTCCTCGTCGTCAATGGCAAACCCCTGAGAGCGGACGGTCTCCAGTTCGCGCTCGAGCGCCTGCCGGGAGGTGATCGTGCTCGGGGTACGGGCCTTCAGCGGCTGTGCAAGGACATCCCGACGACGCTCGGGGGTGCTGAAGGCCAGGATGGCCTTGCCCAGAGCGGTGCAGTACATCGGCAAACGCGCACCGATGTAGGAGTACATCCGCAACGCGTGCTTGCTCTCCACCTTGGCGATATAGACGACTTCCGTTCCCGAAGGGACAGCCAGATGGATGGTCTCGTTCGTCTGGGTTGCCAGCGCGTCCAGCGCCGCCTGGCTTTCCGTCCTCAGATCACTGTTGGCCAGGAACTGGCCCGCCAGCTCAATGATCTTTGTCCCCAGCCGGAATCGATCTGCATCGCTGCGTTCGGCCAGTCCCAGCTGTTGGAGGGTGGCCAGGTAGCGATGCACCGTGCTCTTCGGCATGCTTAGCTGGACGGATAGGTCTGAGAGGGAGATGCCGCGATCCGATTGGGCGGCGAGGACATCGACGATCGTGAAGGCCTTGGCGACGGTCCTGGAAAGCGGCGCGGCCGGCTGGTCGGCGCTTGAGCTGACCCCCGGCGCGCGGGGTGTCGGTCGCCCAACGGATGCAGCTCGTCCTCGGCGCTGTTCGGTCATCCGGCCCCTCATTCGACGGGGGATCTGCCAGGAAGCCTCCCGGCGGAACGGCATTGACCTTGACTTGTTCTACTTTGTGGAATTACATTCCAAATTCTAGCACATCAGCCAGCCCCTGTCAACGCCCACTTCAGCCCGGAACGCACCGCGGGGGCGGCCAGATGGCCGCCCCCGCGGGACTGCAGTCGACGTCAGAGCCCGGATGCGCTAGCTCTGCTTCTTGCCCTTCGCCTTGCCCAGCGCCGCCTCCAGCTCCTCCAGCGTCACCGGCTTGAACACAAAGGCGTTGGCGCCCTTGCGCAGCGCCTCATCCACCTGAATGTCCGTCGTCTCGGATGACAGCATCACCACCGGCAGGTTGGTGAGCTCAGGCCGCATGCGGACGAACTCGAGGAAGTCAATGCCTGAGACCTCGGGCATGTTGATGTCCAGCACGATCACGTCGGGACGATTCCCGGCCAGAAGTGCCCGCGCGGCGCTGCGCGCCTCGCGATAGATGACGACGGTGTGGTCCAGCATCTGCAGCATCAACTTCACCGCCTGGCTCATCTCATCGTCGTCATCAACAATCCATGCCTGCGGCATGCCTGCCTCCTAGAGCTCAGCCTTGATGCGTTCCGCCACGTCGCGGGTGATGCCCTGCACGCCCGCCAATTCCTCGAGCGACGCGCTGCGTATCCGATTCAGGTCGCCGAACGCCACCAGCAGCGCCTTGCGCCGCCGGGGCCCGATGCCGGCGATGGCGTCCAACTGCGAAGCGACCCCGGCCTTGGCGCGCTGCATGCGATGCTGGCCGAGCGCGAAGCGGTGCGCCTCATCGCGAATGCGCTGGATCATGTAGAGCCCTTCCGACCGGCGCTCCAGCACCAGCGATTCCTCCCTGCCCGGCAAGTACAGCTCCTCATGCCCTTTGGCCAGCCCTGCCACGCGCACACGCCCGCTCAGCCCATGGCTCTCCAGGACCTGCACCGCCCTGCCCAGTTGCCCCTTGCCGCCGTCCACGATCAGCAGGTCGGGCAGCCGACCGAAGGCCGCATCGAGCTTCCCGCCGGGCTTGCGCGCTTCCTCGGTCGCCAGCGACCAGCGGTGGAACCTGCGATCGAGCACCTCTTCCATGCTAGCGAAGTCGTCCTGCCCGCGCACGCTCTTGATCGTGAACTTGCGGTAGAGCTTCTTGTTTGGGGCGCCCTGCTCGAACACGACCATCGAGCCGGCGGCCGCGGTCCCCTGCAGGTTCGAGATGTCGTAGCACTCGATCCGGTTCGGCGGCTCGGGCAGAGCGAGAGCCTGCTGCAGCTGGGCCAGCGCCGCCACGTGTTTGCTGCGGTCGCTCTCCCACCGGGCGCGCAGCATCGCCAGCGTCTCGGCCGCGTTCTCCGCCGCCATTCCGATCAGGTCATAGCCCGGCCCGGAACGCGGCACCTGGATCTGCACGTCCGGCCCGCCACGCTTCTGGCGCAGCCACTCCTCAACGATGTGGGCCTCCTCGATCTCGGTCGGCAGCAGAACGCGCTCAGGAACGAAGGCCGCCTCGGTGTAGAACTGCTTCACGAACCCCTCGACCACCTCGCGGTCCTCGGCCTGCCGCGTGCCCTCGAGCACGAAGTACTCGCGCCCGATCAGCTTGCCGCCCCGCACGAAGAACACCTGCACGCAAGCGCTGTCGTCATCGCGAGCGAAGGCGATCACGTCCGAATCCACCCGGTCCTGCGAGACGATCTTCTGGCCCTCGACCACCCGATCGATCGCCTGCAACTGATCGCGCCGCGCCGCGGCGCGCTCGAAGGCCATTGCCTCTGAGGCCAGCCGCATGTCCTCGCGCAGCCGCTCCACCACCACCTCGGTCTCCCCCTGCAGGAAGCGGCACAGGTCATCGATCATCTGCCGGTATGCGGCCTGGTCCACGGCGCCGATGCACGGCGCCAGACACAGCTTGATGTCGGCGTACAGGCAGGCGCGCGTGTCCTGCCCAGTGATCACGCGGTCGCACGTCAGATAGGGGAAGATGCGGCGCAGCACGTCCAGTGTCTCATGCACTGCCCAGACGCTGGTGTACGGGCCGAAGTAGCGGCTGCCATCGTCCACCATGCGCCGCGTGATCAGCACCGTCGGGAAGGCATCCCCCCACCGCACCTGGATGTACGGATAGCGCTTGTCATCCTTCAGCCGGACGTTGTACTTCGGCCGGTGGCGCTTGATCAGGTTCATCTCGAGGATTAGCGCCTCGAGCTCGGATCCGACGATGATCCACTCGATGTCGGCCACGTGCGCCACGAGCTCGGTCACCTTGGGCCCGTGGTCGGCTGACGGCCGGAAGTACGAGCGCACCCGGCTGCGCAGGTTGATCGCCTTGCCGACGTAGATCACCACGCCGTCGGCGGACTTCATCAGGTAGCAGCCGGGCTTCGCGGGGAGGCCGTTAAGCATCGGGGGGAGATTGTCGGGGACGGCCATGGCGCGACGATTCTAGCATACGGCCCTGCTGGGCCTCTCGCACGGGCGCGAACCTTGCCGTCCTCTGTGTCGTGCGCCTCGCTTTCGATTCGATCCTGCAGCTCGTTTCCTCGAGTCTCGCCCGCAGGTGCTAGAATCGCCTCATGCACCGTCTCACTGCCTGCGGGATCGTATTGGCCGTCTGCCTCGGCGCGTGCACGTCCGTCGCGTCGGACCTCTCGACGCCAACGGCAACTCCGGTCATTTCGTCGACGGACGTTGCGGCGACGCCGACGACCGCACCGATCGGAATACCCGGACGCGCACTGACCGTCTGGGTTCCCCCGCGCTTCTCCCCCGATGGGCCTGATGAAGCCGCCACGCTGCTCGCCGAGGGGCTGCTCGAGTTCGAGGCCAATCACCCGGGCGTGCGCATCGAGGTCCGCGTCAAAGGACAGAGCGGGCCGGCGAGTCTGATGGTCGCCCTCGCCGCCGCACAGCAGGCCGCCCCGTCTGTCCTGCCCGACCTGGTAGCCCTCGATGGGACGGATCTGGCAACCGCCCACGCCAGCGGCCTGATCGCCGCCTGGGAGGAGATCGGCACGACGCCTGAGATGTGGGACTGGATCATCTCGGTCGCGGACGGTGCGCGGTCCAACAGCGTGCTGATCGGCCTGCCGTTTGCGGCGCAAGCCGACGTCTTCGCCTATCGCCCGGTGGCCTACCCCACGCCTCCGCGCAGCTGGGCGGACACACTGACCGGCAGCGGATCCTTCCTCTTCCCGGCCGGCGATCCGAGGTCCGAGTTCACGCTGGCGCAGTATCTCTCGGCGGGAGGCACGCTGCGCGACGCCGAGGGTGATCCGGCGCTCGACGCCCAGGCGTTGCAGGATGTCCTCGAGTTCTACTCGGCCGCGCGGGCTGGCGGCCTGCTTCCCCTCTCCTCCCGCCAGCACGAAGACAGCAGCACAACCATTGAAGCTCTCACCTCCGGGCAGGTCGGCGCCGCAGTCGTGCCCTTCGACCGGCTCGCGGAACTTCAGGCGCTGGAGATCGGCGTCATGGGTCCATGGCCCTCGCGCGACGGGAATGGGACATGCTTCGTGAATCCGTGGAGCTGGGCCGTCGTTGACCGGCCGTCCTCGCCCGACCCGCTGGCCATCGAGCTGGCAACCTGGCTGGCGCGGCCCGAGTTCGCCGGACCTTGGACGCACGCGTTGAATCTGCTGCCGGCGACCTCGTCCGCGCTCGCTCTGTGGCCAG
>JAPLGR010000555.1 GCA_026390045.1 Chloroflexota bacterium
GGAATACATCCCACTGAGTAAAGGCCTGCTACGCGGCGACGCCGGAATGTCCTTGCGCTACAAGGCGCCGGTCACGGAAGTGATGGCTCGCAGAATCACCAACTCGTTGATCCTTGCCTCGCTGGCCTTTCTGGTCTCTATCCCGACCGCGGTGGTGCTCGGGCTGATCGCCGGCCTGAACGAAGGCAAGTTGACGGATCGGATCATCTCGATCGCCGGCTTGATCACCGCCGGCTCGCCTGACTTCGCCACCGGGATCCTGCTGATCATGGTTTTTGCACTTTGGCTCAAAGTCCTGCCTGGGGCTGCCGTGTTCACCTCCGAAGACGCCATTCTGAAGGACCCCCGCCTGATTGTGCTGCCGGTGCTGACCGCCAGCCTGGTGGAGGTCGGCTACGTCTTGCGCATCACACGCTCGAGTGTCGTGGAGGTGCTCAACAGCCCGTATGTGCGCACCGCCATCCTGAAAGGCCTTTCCTACCGGCAGGTGGTCGTTCGCCATGTGCTTCGGAACGCCATGATGGCACCCATCACGGTGATCATGCTCCACGTCAACTGGTTCATTGGCGGACTCGTGGTGGTCGAATCCGTGTTCGGCTACCCCGGCCTGGGGAATTTCATCCTGAACGCCGCCCTTTACAAAGACGTCTATGCGATCGAGGCTGCGTCGATGGTCCTGATCCTGCTGGCCGTCGGCACCCAGTTGCTCGCCGACCTGGTCTATTCATTGATCAACCCGCGCATTCGCTACACCTAGGGACATGCAATGGGAACCGAGAACCTCGTCACGGCGAAGCAGATCCACACGGCCTCCTCCAGTCCGGTTACGCGTCTGAGAGCCCTTTCGAAGAGCGTCAAAGACCTGGCGGACGTGGTCCTTGCCTCCCCGACAGCCGTCATCGGTCTCACGGTCGTGATCCTGTGGGTCCTGATCGCCACGGCTGCGCCGCTGATCACCACGTATACCCCGTTCGAGCAGGACTACATGTTGATGGATAGGGGCCCATCGGCACTGCATCTGTTGGGAACAGACGCGCTGGGGCGCGACGTGTGGGCCAGGGTGGCATACGGGGCGCGCACCATCCTGCTCCTGGGCCCGCTGTCGGTGCTGGTGGCCTTCGCGTTTGGGGTTGCCTTGGGTCTGCCGGCCGGCTACTACCGGGGTTGGGTGGACGAGGTAGTCATGCGCATCCTGGATGCGTTCATGGCTTTCCCCGCCATCCTGCTCTACATGATCATCATCTCGGCGGTGGGAGCTTCGTCGTTCAATGTCGTGATCGCCATTGCCATCGGCGGCACCCCGGGCATTGCCCGTCTGGTGCGCGCCCTGACCATGGACATCCGCACGCGCGAGTACGTTGCCGCAGCCAAGCTGCGCGGCGAGCCCGATATCGTCATCATGCTGCGCGAGATACTTCCCAACTGCCGCGGGCCGCTGATCGTGGACTTTCTCCTGCGCATCGGCTACGCCGCCTTCTATATCGGCACACTCGGGTTCCTTGGGCTGGGGCTGCCGCCACCGACGCCCGACTGGGGAGGGATGGTCCAGGAAGGACACAGCCACATGACAGCCAATATCTGGCCGGTCCTGTGCGCCACGCTGGCGATTGTCACGCTCGTCATCGGCCTCAATATGTTTGCCGACGGCTTGCGCGAGGAAACCATGCGTTACCAGTGAACCCTGGGAAGATGAGCCATGGACCAGTCTCCTATCCTTAGCCTCGAAAACGTGGCCGTGACCTACCAAACCCGCAAGCGGGATGTCGACGCCGTGCGCGATGTGTCCTTCGAGATATCCCGCGGGGAGAACCTGGGCCTGGTCGGCGAGTCCGGCTGCGGGAAGAGTACGGTCGCCTTCTCGATCGTGAACTTCTTGGGACGCAACGGCCGAGTCACGCGCGGAAACATTCTCTTCAAGGGAGCGCAACTGCGCGACCGCTCCGAAGAGGACCTGCGCAAGCTGCGGGGCGCAGACATCTCCATGGTCTACCAGGAGCCCATGTCGGCGCTCAACCCCTCCATGCGCATTCAGGACCAACTGGCTGAGAGTCTGATCACGCACAGCGGCTTCACCCGACACGCCGCCTTCGCCGAATCGGTCGAGGCGCTCAAGCGAGTGTACATGCCCGACCCGCAGGCCGTCATGCTGCGCTACCCGCACCAGCTCTCAGGTGGACAGCAGCAGCGCGTCCTGATCGCCATGGCGATGCTCAACAACCCATCGCTCTTGATCATGGACGAGCCCACCACCGCCCTGGACGTGACCGTCGAGGCGGCCGTGCTGGACCTGATCGCCGAGCTGCAGGAGCGCTACCAGACCGCCACCCTCTACATCAGCCACAATCTGGGCGTTGTGGCACGCGTGTCGCACAAGGTGGCGGTCATGTACGCCGGAGAGATCGTCGAGCTGGCCGACACGCGGAGCATCTACCGCAGTCCCATGCACCCCTACACGATGGGACTGATGCGCTGCCTGCCGGATGTGGACGCCCCGAAGGGGACGCGCACTCTGTACCCGATCGAGGGCCGCGTTCCCTCGCCGGCCAACCTGCCGGTCGGCTGCATCTTCTCCCCACGCTGCGAGCTGGCCCAGCCGGACTGCACGCTCCAGCACCCGGAGCTAGTCGAGATGGCCCCTGCCCACCAGGTGCGCTGCCTGCGTTCTCTGGACTGGAAGGATGCCAAGCTGATCTGGGATATGCAGGCGCTGGCCAAGGCACCCACCCTGGAGCGCGCCCATCCCGGCCTGGACGCGGTCTTGGAAGTGGACCAGGCCAAGGTTTACTACCCAGTGCCTTTCAAGACCGTCGGCGGCATCTTCGGGCTGGAGAAGCGCCGCTACGTGCGCGCGTCCGATGATGTCAGCTTCCACATCCATCGCGGGCGCACGCTGGGTATTGTGGGCGAATCCGGCTGCGGCAAGAGCACTCTGGCGAAGGCCATCGTCGGCCTGGAACCGCTTCACGCCGGCAGGGTCGAATTCCTCGGCTTGGATATCTCCAAGCCGGTTAGTCAGCGCACCAAGAACAGCATCAAGGAACTCCAGATGGTGTTCCAGGATCCCAACGGGGTGCTCAACCCCTCCTACAGCGTCGGCGATCAGATTGCCTTTTCGCTCCGGCGCTTCAAGACCGTGCCGGCCGACCAAGTGCACGCCGAGGTGGAGCGCCTGCTGCAGGCGGTCAAGCTGGATGCCAGCTACTACACTCGCCTGCCGCGCCAGTTGAGCGGAGGCGAAAAGCAGCGCATTGGCATCGCCAGAGCGATCTCCACCAACCCGGCCATGCTGGTGTGCGATGAGCCCGTCTCGGCCCTGGACGTATCGGTGCAAGCCGCTGTCTTGAACCTGCTCCTGGAGATCCGGATTTCGCAGAACACGACCATGATCCTGATCTCCCACGACCTGAGCTCAGTACGCTTCTTCGCCGACGACGTGGCCGTGATGTACCTCGGGCGGGTCGTGGAAATCGGTCCCTGCGAGACCATTTACCAGCCGCCCAACCATCCCTACACAACCGCCCTCCTGGCGGCTGTCCCGCGGCCCGATCCCGACCTCAAGCCATCGCACATCCGCCTGTCGGGGAGGGTGCCCAGCGCCGTCAATCCTCCTGCGGGCTGCCGTTTCAATACCCGTTGCCCGTTCAAGATCGGCGTCATCTGCGAACAGGATGAGCCACCCGAGCGCGACATGGGCAGTGGCCACGTCGTTGTCTGCCACTACACGCCAGAGGACTTGGCCAAGTTGAACGCCTGATTCTTTCGGGTACCTTCATGGGAGGTTTGTCAGTCATGGAAGACCACAAGCAGTTCTTCATCCGCGCACCCTGGAAGTTCGACGCGACCTTCAAGCGTCCGGAGCAACCCGTCGACGCGCTCGGTTTCGACACGAAGGCCTTGCACGCCGGCTTCCGCCCCACCGAAAGCATGGAGCGTTTTCGAACCTTCGTGACACCAATCGTCCCATCGATGACGTATCCCTACGAGTGCTTCGACAAGATCCCCTATCCGGTCTACGGCCGCACCAAGACCCCTACGGCGGATGTTCTCGAGCAGCGCCTCGCTGCATTGGAGGGGGGAGAGGCAGCCGTCACTGCCGGGTCGGGGTCGCAGGCTCTCTTCAACCTGATCTTCACCATTGCCCGGCCGGGGGACAACATCGTCACCAGCCTGAACATTTTCGGAGAAGGCTACAAACAGGCGGCTTCGATCTTCCCCGAGCGCTGCGGCGTCCAGTTCCGCTTTGTCCACGACCCCTCGGATCCGAAATCCTGGGACAAGGAAATCGACGACCGCACCCGCCTG
>JAPLGR010000052.1 GCA_026390045.1 Chloroflexota bacterium
AGCCTATTCACCGATGGTTGCCGGCAGCAGGTCGACGCTTCTGCGGCGCCTGGACGAACTTGAAGCCAAACCGGTGGCCGACGCGACCGGGATGGGCGGCCCGGTCTTTTCGCCTGATGGGCGCAGCCTCATTGTGACTGATCCCCAGACCATGACGCTCAAGAAGGTCGCTGTCAGCGGCGGGGCGCCGGTGCCATTTGCCACCGCCGACATGCACTTCCGTGGGGATTGGGCTGCCGACAACTACTACTACTGGACCGACGGCTATTTCAGCCCCATTGTCAGGACCCCGCCCTCCGGCGGAAAGTCGGAGCCGGTCACACAGCTTGATCTCGACAAGCAAGAGCGCACGCACCGCCACGTGCAGATGCTGCCCGGCGGCAAGGCGCTCATCTTCACCGTCTCCCATGGCGGGATCGATTCTTTCAATGACGCGCGCATCGACGCCTACACACTCGGCACCAAGCAGCGCAAGACGCTGGTCCAGGGCGGCTTCTCCGCGAGGTACTCGCCTGGCGGCCACCTGGTGTACGCCCGTGAGGGCAACCTGTATGCTGTTCCGTTCGACGCGAAGAACCTGGAGGTCACCGGTTCGCCAGTCAAGGTCGCCGAGGGCGTTTTCATGAGCACGAACACCGGCTCCGCGTACTTCGATGTCTCGCACGCCGGAGCCCTGGCCTACGCTGTGGGCAAGGCCGAGGGCGGGGAACGCACGCTGGCCTGGGTGGATCGTCAGGGTAAGGAGACGCCGCTTCCCCTGCCGGTGCGCTCGTACCTGTTTCCGCGCGTCTCCCCGGACAGCAGGCTGCTCGCCTTCGAAGTCGAGGGCGTGAATCACGACTTGTATACTCACGATCCCGATCGCGGCGTTACTACCAAGATGACCACCGACGGTGTCAGTCATGCACCCGTCTGGACACCGGACGGAAAGCACATCGCCTTCCGTTCCTGGAAGGCCGGGACCATGACCATGTGGTGGATGCCCGCCGACCGCAGCGGTCCCGAGGAGCGCCTGACCACCGTGGGGGCGCGACAGAGCCTCGTTGCTTTCTCTCCGGACGGCCGCTACGCTACGTTCAACCAGATGGAGGTTGACGGCACGAGAGGGGATATCTGGATGCTGCCCATGCAGGGTGACCGCACGCCGCAGCCTTTCGTGAAGTCCAAGTTCACCGAGGGCTCGGCAAGGTTCTCGCCGGACGGCAACTGGGTCGCCTATTGCACGGACGAGTCCGGCCGGAACGAGGTCTTCGTGCAGCCCTGGCCTGGTCCAGGTCCCAAGATCCAGGTCTCATCGGAAGGCGGCACCGACCCCATTTTCAGTCGCGACGGCAAGGAGCTTTACTACCGTAACGGCAACAAGATGATGGTAGTCGCTATCACGGCGCAGCCCGTCTTCCGGGCATCGAAGCCGCAGTTGCTTTGGGAGGGGTCATACTCTCACGGCATGAGCGCCTCCTGTGGCCCCCCCGGCACAACTGAAGCCAACTACGACGTCACCAGCGACGGCCAACGCTTCCTGATGGTTAAGGACCTGGACCA
>JAPLGR010000029.1 GCA_026390045.1 Chloroflexota bacterium
TGGCCGAACAGGCCTTTGCGTCCCGGGGCGGGAGCGATCTCCTCCGTCACCTCCAGCAGGAGGGCGTCGGCGCCGTCGCCGTGGTTCACGACGAGGAGCTTCTCGCCGGCCTTCGCCTGCTCCAGGGCGCCTGCCAGCATCATTAGCACCAGGGCGGCGCCCGGGCTGCCTATCGACAGGAAGAGAGTGTCTTGGAGCTGCGCCGGCTGGAACCCCAGGGCGCGGCCGACGCCGGCGTGGCTGCGGGGGTCGGCGGCGCTGATGACCGCCTTCGCAATGTCGTTCGCCGTTACCCCCTCCTTCTCCATCAAGGCCTTCCCCGCCTCGACGACGCCGACGGCATAGCCGTACTGCGTCTCCGCCTTCGCCTCGAACGAGCGCAGGTAGCGGTCTTCGGCGCGACGCCAGGGGCCCACCTGCTCCCCCGCCACGGAATAGGCGCCCCGAATAGCGACCGGTCCCTCTTTGGAGACGAGGACGGCGCCGGCGCCGTCGCCGAGGAGCTGCTCCCACATCGATTCCGGCTCTCCCAGGCGGCAGTCGGCGGCCGTGACGAGGATGCTGCGGGCGTTGCCGCTGTCGATGGCGTCGGCGGCGGCGCGCAGGGCGGTCGTGGCGGCGCGGAGCGAGCCCGTAAAGTCGGCGGTGTTGATATCGTGGCGGAGGTCGAGCGCCGCGGCGATGACGCCTGCCGACTGCTTCTCACTGTAGGGCGCCGTCGTGGTGGCGAAGAAGAGGCCGTCTATCGTGGATTGATCGATACCTGCCAGGCAGTCGATGCCGGCGGCCACGGCCATCGTCAGGCTGTCCTCGTCGGCGTTCGCCACCGCCCGTTCGCCCGGCACGGCGGGGATGCCCCAAGCGTCGCCTATCCGCTGCCGGGCCAGGCGGTATAGGGGAACATAGGCACCAAATGAAGCGAGCTTTGCCACCGAACTCTCCTTTTCTGCTGGTTAGAGATACGCTTGTTAATCCCCTTAGCGAGGCGCTATCGGATAGTACAACAGGTTCTCAGGTAAGGTTCGTAATAAGCAGCGAAGGCCTCGTCCCAATAGGGGTCGAACAGGAACCCCTGCTCTTCCTCGCTGCTGTCCTGTTCCGGTTTAACCTCTGCACGGGTAGGCCGGGGGCGTTCGTCGCGGTGACCACGGTTCACTCTGCGTCGTTGCCGGCGCTTTACCTCAGAGGGTGCTCTCGTGGCCATTGTCTGCGTCTCCTATGAGTCCACCGACCGCCTATTGAGAATGCTACCCCTGTGTGCGCAAGTACACAACGGCGATCTTTACTTCCGGCGTCGGAATGCGGTAGTGGGTCAGTTTGAGGCAGTAGATGGCCGATACTAACGTTATGAATACCTGTGATCGGCGCGTTTGACTTCGGCCCACAGATGTGCTAAAGTAACTTAACTACAATTCCTCGTCTTCTTATGCAGCGAAGAACCTCGTTCGTGTAGCACTAGGCGACCGGGAACAGAAACCAAGGAGGTCGTCAGTGTTACTTGCCCCGAAGACGCTTACGTGTGCCCATTGCTGAGTAGAGGTCAGGTTCTCAACAGAGGACAGAGGGACCACGCAAGTCGCCTCTCCCCAACCGCCGCAACGTCGATTGCGGCAGCCGCTAAACCACCAACCCATCAACCCACCAAC
>JAPLGR010000456.1 GCA_026390045.1 Chloroflexota bacterium
GATGTGCGCCTGCGCGAGTTGATTGCCAGGGCCGCGGAGGAGTTCAACCGCGGAGCGCCTGCTGCTTCCTGACGGACCGCTGCCGCAAGTCGGCTGCTCTATAGCGGAGGCCGCACCAGGCCTCCGCTGTCTTGTTCTCCATGGGCGACCCCGGCTCCGGGGAGCAGCATCAGAGCTGGCCCTTGCCTTCCATCGCAGGCAGCATCGCCCGATAGGCTGCGTCCGCGTAGCGGGCTGGCACGAACCACCTGGAGTACTCGGGCAGCGTCGCACCGGTCACGTGTGTGGCGAGCAGTTCGCCCGCGCCCATCGCAGCCATCAGGCCGAAGCCCGAGAGGGCACCGAGGACATAGGCTCCCTGGATCTCGATGGGGCCAATGAGCGGCCGGTTCTCTCGGGTGCGCGTGTAGTAGCCGCCGTCGACGGAGGAGCGCGGCAGCCGGCCTCGATAGGCTCGTGCCGCCGGCGCCAATCGCTCCAGACCCCGCAGCACGACCTCGGCATACATCTCGTCAAACTTCAGGGGGAACGATGGCTCTTCGATCGGCGTGTGGTACGGCCACAGCGCCAGCAGCATCGGGCTGGCGTCCGGGCCCTCAGGCCGCGCATGTAGCCCCGAAGGCAGCTGCTGAAGGAGCGCATCGCGGCCGATCTCGCGCAAAGCAGCTTGCTCTTGGACGGACCAGTCAAGGGTCTGGGGGTCATCTAGGATGACGAGCGGGGCGCTGCGGGGCATGGTGCGCGCCGTATCGGGGATGGCCACTTTCGCGTGGAGCTCGCAGTACACGGGGAGGTTGTCGCCCACGCATCGGGCCACGCGCCCAAGCCACGGACCGGCAGCATTGACGAAAGCCGTCGCGGCGACGTGGATCGTGCCTGCGGAGGTGGCAACGCTGACGGACTCGACACGGCCTCCGCGAGTCGTGACCGCCTGGAGCTGCCCGCGAAGGAGTCTCGTCCCACGCGCCCGCGCCTGCTCCAGGAGCAGCCGGCCAAGCTGCTGGGCGGAGAACCAACCGGCGCGCCTCACGTGCAGCGCGCCGATGATCGACTCGGAGAGCCACGGATAGTGAGTGTGAACGAACGCTGTGTCGCACAGAACATCGAAGCCGTCGGTCGGGGCGTGGATCTCGGACGCGCGGTACGTCTCGGGGTGCCCCGGGTGCACGCGGACGGCGCCTGCACCGAGCGCACTCGACTCCTCTGCGGCACGCCGCAGCTGCTTGAGGTGATTCGGATCTGCGGTGCAATACAGGTAGCCGCGACGGTTCATGTGGAAGGCGTTGCCCGATTGCTGAGCCAGAGCGTCCATCAGATCCAGGCTGCGGTTCACCAGGCGGACCATGCCGTCACCGGGGCCGGGCCAGAAGTTGCGGTAGCACTCGGTGGACTTGTCGCTGGTCAGCGAGAGCGGCTCGCCGGCTTCGATCAGCAGAACGTCCTGCACGCCGGCGACCGTCAGGTGGTAGGCGGCGGCGACGCCGGCGATCCCCGCACCGCAGATGGCGACATCTGTGGTCTCGGCCATAGCTACCTCTCTGCGCCTGCAGCAAGCCCAGCGGCGGTTCGCATCTCCCGTGTGACAATTGGGCGAGCGGTTAAGGCCGCCTGCGGCCGCAGCCGCTCGGCGATGGAGCCAAGGCTTTCGCCGGAGACGGGGTGCCGATGATGGGGATCCAGCTCGGCCAGCGGGATGGCAATGTAGGGGTGGATGAGGAGATCTGGGTCAGGGATTGTCATCCCGGCTTCCTGCATCGTCACCGATCCGTACAGCGCGATGTCGATGTCGATCGGGCGCGGCGCGTACTTGTCCGATTTGCGGAGGCGGCCTAGTCGCCCCTCAAGCCTGCGCAGTTCCGCACGCAACGCGTGCGGGGGGAGTTGCGTCTCGAGGAGCACTGCGCAGTTGAGGAAGTCAGGCTGCGGTGTGGGACCAACCGCAGGATTCTGGTAGACGGTGGAGACGGCGAGGACACGTCCCAGCGGCTTCAGCTCGCGGACTGCCCGGGGCAGGTTGCGGTCCGGCTCGATGTTGGAGCCAAAGGAAAGAAAGGCCCGCTCGGTCACAGGGGGGATGATACACGCGGCGAGAGGCGGCGGGACCCCCGCCGCCTCTCGGGTGGCATCCAGGGATGCGATCGACAGTGTGGAACCTGCACGCCGAGCGGTTGAGGCATTGCAGGCTCAACAACCTGGGTTGCCTGAACAAAGGCCACTCGATGGGCGAAGCATTCGTGCTTGTGCGCGGATCCTTCGCCTTTGGTTTCCAGGGTACAGGTCTTGTGCTGTGAGGGGAAGGGTCACGTCATGGAGACGTCGTCGCGATCGCGCTCAATCTCCACGCCAACGGAACGGGCGAATCGAAGCGCGCCGGGCT
>JAPLGR010000036.1 GCA_026390045.1 Chloroflexota bacterium
GGCCCACCTGGAGATCCTGGACGGCTAGCGGCGCGCGGCGCCGCTCCGGGATACACTCGTCGGGGCGCATGGCCCGGCGCGGGGGTGGATATGCACATCTTTCTCACTGGCGGCGCCGGATACATCGGGTCAGCCGCCACCCGGCGGCTGCTCGAAGCCGGCCACGAGGTGACCGTGTATGACTCGCTGGTCACCGGCCACCGCGCCGCCATCCCTGGGAAGGCACGGTTCGTCCACGCCGATCTGGCAAACGTCGACCGCCTCCGCAAGGCCCTCGAGCAGCAGCCGGTGGACGCGGTCATGCACTTTGCCGCGTTCATCGAGGCCGGGGAGAGCATGGTCGACCCGGCGAAGTACTTCCGCAACAACCTGTGCCTCTCCCTGGGGCTCCTCGAGGCCTGCCTGCAAGCGGGAGTTCGCCGCTTCGTCCTGTCGTCCACCGCAGCGGTGTACGACTCCAGCGACGCGCCCCTGTCAGAGGACTCCCCGCTAGGCCCGGCCAACGTCTACGGACACTCCAAGCTCATGGTGGAACAGGCACTGGAGTGGTATCGGCGCATCCACGGCCTGCGCTTTGCCGCGCTGCGCTACTTCAACGCCGCTGGGTCTCTCCCTGATTGCGGGGAAGACCATCGGCCGGAGAGCCACCTCATCCCTCTCGTCCTGCAGGTAGCCCTCGGGAGGCGCGCCGAAGTCCGCATCTACGGCACAGACTATCCCACACCGGACGGCACGTGCATCCGCGACTACGTCCACATCGCGGATCTGATCGACGCGCACCTGCTTGCTCTGCAAGCGCTCGAGACGCGCGACCGGCTGGTCTTCAATCTGGGAAATGGCGAGGGGTACTCGGTCCGACGGGTCATTGAGACGGCGCGTCAGGTGACCGGATGTCCCATCCCGGCCCGCGAGGTTGAACGGCGGCCGGGCGACGCGCCCCGTCTGGTGGCCTCGGCCGACCGCATACGCAGTGAGCTGGGTTGGCAACCGCGCTACCCCGAACTGGACTCCATCATTGCCAGCGCGTGGGATTGGCATCGCAACCGGCCCGAAGGATACGCGCGGCGCCTGTAGCACTTGCCGACCGGATTGCATTCCCTGCCATTGGCCGGCTGACACGTCCCAGCCTGGCGATTGCACCCGCGAATCACCCCTGCGTGGGCCGACCCAGGCCCGCTTCCGGCCGTCATTCCGCACACCGCCCAATGGACAAACGTCTATTGACAGTTTGTCCGCCCGCGTCTACCCTCAAGGATGGTGGGGCAGCAGGCGGGGCTTGATGCCGCCTGCTGTTTCCCTTGCCTGCTTCCCGGCATCCGCGGCCCGCCATTGCGAGATCCCAGTCTTGCCAGCGCCGGTCGCCGGACACATCCAACCGAGGGGCACACTCTGGAGGAGAATCTGACCATGCGTGAGATTTCCGACTTCTTTGTCCCGTGGCTCAAGGGCCAGAAGATGTATGTCTCGTCGCACATCGACCTTGCCTGGCAGCACCCCGAGCTGCACCGCCTGATGTCGAACGAGAACCCCAACCCGCCCTCGGACAAGGTCATCGAGGCCATCCTCAAGTACGGCAAGATGGCCAATCGCTACGCCGACCAGGGCTTCGCCGTCCGGGGCAAGCTGGCCGAGATGAACGGGCTGCCCGGGATCGAGAATGTCATGCTAGGCACCGGCTCGAGCGAGATCTATGACATGATCCTGCGCAGCTTCCTGCAGCCTGGCGATGAGGTCATTCAGCACACGCCGTGCTTCGGGATCTACAAGCTCCGCACGGCGGTCGCCGGCGGCAAGATCGTCAGCGTCCCGATGACCTACAAGTGGGGCGACGACCATTTCCGCTTCGAGCCGGAGGCGATCCTCAAGGCCATCACCCCCAAGACCAAGGTGATCATCGTCGCCAATCCAAACAATCCGACGGGCAACTTCATGGATCCGGCCGCCTTCGTCAAGATCGCCGAAACCGGCATCCCCTTCATTGTGGACGAGGCCTACATCGAGTTCGCCGGCGTGAAGGAGAAGTCGCAGGTCGGCCTGGTCAAGAAGTACAAGAACGTCATTGTCACGCGCACGCTGTCCAAGGCGTACGGCCTAGCCGGCCTGCGCTTTGGCTACGCACTGGGCGACAAGGACGTGATCATGCAAATCGCCGCCACGCTCATCCCGTGGAACCAGAGCACGATCGCCATGTGGGCCGGCCTGGCTGCACTGGAGGATGTCGCCGGCCTGAAGACGCGTGTCGACTTCAACAACGCCGAACTGGATCGGATCAAGAAGGAAGTCAGCAAGATCCCCGGCATCAAGCCTTTCGACTCGCGCGGCAACTACATGCTGTTTGACTCCAAGGTTCCCGGCAAGACCGGCGCCGGCATGATCGAGCTCGCCCAGAGCAAGGGCATGATCCTGCGCGGCCAGCCGCCGATGTACGGCAGCGACGGGTGGTTCCGCCTGACGATCGGCACCAAGGACGAGAATGACATGTTCATCGCTGCCGTCAAGGGGTACTTCACCAAGTAGTTGATAGCGCAAACGCGGCACCAAGAGAGGCAGGGCCCACCCTGCCTCTCTTTCATTCCCTGCCAGGCCACATTGGGGGGGGCCGCCGACCGTACCTCCGGCCCGCAATTGAGTAGAGAGAGCGGGGTCGCCCGCTCCCCCTCTCACACCACCGGACATGCGGGTCCGCATCC
>JAPLGR010000049.1 GCA_026390045.1 Chloroflexota bacterium
GCGCACTTGGCCGCGCTGCCGGCGGTGCCGATCAGCCGCAGTCCGAGCGCCCTGGCCCACTGGCACGCGATGAGGCCCACGCCGCCGGCCGCGGCATGGAACAGCACGTGGTCGCCGGGCTCGAGTCCCTGGACCGGCAGCGTCTTCTTCAGCAGGTACTGCGCCGTCAGGCCCTTCAGCATCATGCCGGCCGCGGTGTCGAAGGCAATGCCGTCCGGCAGCTTGCACACCGTCTTGGCCGGCATCACGCGCGCCTCGCTGTAGCTGCCGGGCGGGTTGCTGGCGTAGGCGGCGCGGTCGCCGGGCTTCAAGTGCGTGACGCCCTCGCCCACCGCCTCGACGATGCCCGCGCCTTCCATGCCCAGCGCGAGCGGCATCGGGTTCGGGTACAGCCCCGTACGCTGGTAGACGTCGATGAAATTCAACCCGCAAGCATGGTGGCGGATGCGGATCTCGCCGGCGTCGGGGTCGCCGACGGTCACGTCGACGAGCTGCATCTGCTCGGGGCCGCCGAAGGCGCTGATCTGGATGGCGCGGGGCACTTGGGGGGAGTCTCCAGTCGGGGTGGAAGCGAGAGGCTGCGCGACGCGCACAGGGACTTCCTTCGTACCGGTCCTAGTATCCGGGCGAGGTGTCGACGCGTCAAGGACGCAGCGCGTCGGTGTCAGCGGGCCGGCACGACACCGTGACGGTGACGCTGATCGACAGCGTGCTCGTCTCCGTGCCGGACACCCTGCAGCCCATCCTCGAGCGGATCCGGGCGGCGCATGTCGCCACGGTGGCCGACTACAGGACGGCCCTGTCTTCCGTCGAGATGCGGCTCGCGGCCGCCGAATCCCTGCTCGCGCGCTCGGAGCAGCTCCGCCAGGCGAACCTCGCCCTCGCCGCGGCGGCGGTGCGCCGCGGCCGCGCGAGCCTCATCGTGCTGAGCGTGGGAGTCGGGGCGACCTACGCTGGAGAGCAGGTGGCGGTCGGGCCGACGGTTGTGGTGGGGGTGCGGGTGCCGCTACCGAGACTCTAACTGCAGGGGCCTAGCACTTCACAGCCGATGCGAGAAACCGGTCCACCTGTGCCCGCGTGAGCCCGGCCTGCTGGAGAACGACTGCGGCCTCCTCCGGGAGGAAGCAGTCACGAAGCGGGACGTTGACGCGCTGCACCCCGCCTTGCTGGCGCCAGAGTTCCGTCCGCTTCTGCCGGTTGACGAAGGTGTAGCGTGCCTCTCGAAGCCGCGCAATCAGCTGGTCGCGCGGGATCACATCCCGGCGCCGATGAGCTCGTCGAGGCACGACTTCTGCTGCGCGGCCATCGGGAAATCAAAGCGGACCTTGGTCCCGGGAGCCGGCAAGGCGGCCGCGGTGCGCCAGCCGTTGCGCTGGAGGAATGCCTCGAGTTCACCGCCGCCGAGCAGGTCCTGGAGTAGAAGCTGGATCGCCTCGTTCGCGCACTCCTGGAACTCCGCCCAAGTGTCGCCGATCGCGTTCAGGTTCAACGGACGGCAGACGCCGAACCAGTGACCATCCAGCGGGGCCTGTGCCAACTCCCAGGGGACCGTCGCCTGGATGTGGACGACCACGGGCTGACCCTTCTTCGGGAACTGCATTCCTCGCGCACCTCCGGCGCCCAGGGGCGGGCGCTCCAATCCTACCGCTTATCCTATGTCGCCGCCAGGTCATTCGTTCCAGGCGCCGCATGCGCCCCGGAGCGTCACGGCGGAGAGTACCACTTCTAAGTCATTGTCGGCACGCGACCTGCGCCGCTTGAGACCCTCGAAAGGGGCCGATTGGGTCCCAGGGACCGCGCGCGGGTCGCCATCGGGGCGCGGATGCGGGCCGCGCCCGGCCCGGACGTCATGCCGCAATCCGCCCGGTTCAACCTGGGAGATGGAGGCGGGTGATGAAGATTCCCGGTCCGGCCATACTCGCGGCATTCGTCGCAGTTGACGTTGGGACCCGCACCGCACACTCGAGCGCGTAGTCGCGCGGATCCTGGGATAGCTCCTCCTCAGGGCCGCGGATCGCGCTATCGAGCGCCTTCCCGCCCACGAGGCTAGCTCGGAAGATCCGCTTCAGATTCATATGCACCAAGTACGGCGAGCAGCCCGCGACTTCAAGTCCCCTCGGGTCTAGCCGCCTGCCAACCCCTCCTCTAACCACGCGAGCGCCCGGGTTTCGTCGGTGAAGACCTCCATCTCCAGTCCCAGGTACTCGGCGTGAGCCTGCACCATCCGACCGACGCCGTACTGTACCCCGCCGGTCGTGAGTAGGGCCGTGCGCCGAACGCGACCCTTGGAGAGCCGGCAGTGGCTCTCGGCCATCACCTGCGCCTCGCCCAGCGCGAAGCGACTGGAGGCGCCCCTGGCGTCGATCAGGATCCCGAAGCACAGCTGCAGTCCGGGATCCGCGAGGAGGGCCGAGAGCGTCTGCACCCGCCGGATAGCGCTCTTCCGAGCGAAGCGAAAGGCCGCGCGCACTGGCAGCTCACGCGCTAGTCAGGCAGCCAATCAGTCCCGCCCATTCCCCAGGGCGTATCTCACGTCCCGCATGTTGCCGACATACACGGGCAACTCGGCATGCCCCAGCATCTGACGTACAGCGTGAGCCTTCCCGAGATGGAACCAGTAGTGATAGATGTTCCGCAACAGGAGGACGCCGACGTTCTCGTCGGTGGGCTTGCCTTCCCAGAGGAAGTGGGCAGTCAAGTCCTCCGGTGTGAGCCGTTCCAGATATGCGTCGGCCGCCTTGGTGATGGCGTGCCACAGCCGCCACATCTCATCCCAGGGTGGGGCGCTGGCTGGCTGGAGGTAGCCTACCAGCTCTCCCAAGCCAGGAGCGATGGTCTGGCCTTGAGCCAGCTCCACCCAAAGGGCGTGCTCCTGCCACGCCAGATGGCCGACGGTCCAGCTCAGGCAGTTCATGTGGCCAGGGCGACGGCAGGCATCTTCGGCGGGGACGCCCTCGAAGCAGCGGACAAACTCGCCGCGGGTGAAGTGCAACTGAGTAACCAATGGATGAATCGTAGCGCCCTCGCAGTCTGTGCTCGATCCAGCATGTCGTGGGTGGTTGGCCGCGCCCGGGTCAGAGGGGCGAGATCCGGGCCACGCGAAGCCAGTGGGGCGTTTGCCCTTCAAAGGACACCGACCACGTCCGGTAGACGTTCGAACTGATGGCGGGACGACCTTGTTGCGGCATCGGCCCCTGGAACTCCCATACCTCGACGATGCCCGCGTCCGCTTCGAAGGCCCGGACCCTGATGGGCCAAACCTCACCAGCCAGGTCGCACACGAACTTGCCGCGATCGCTCTGGACCAGAAACCTGGACGCGTACGTGTGGCCCGCCGCGACTGCTTGAAGGGCAGCGCCCACCACGGCGTTCTCACACTGGTAGCGCGTGCGCAGCAGTTCCGGCCATTGGGGGTTGAACACGCCGTCGTTGACGGGTCGCACATCGAGAACCGGTCGCGCGCTCGCGCAGGCGGCGAACGACGCGAGCCACAGCAATCGCAGAGTGAGACGGCGTGGACTCCTCATCGTGTCTTCCTCCCGACTTGGCGCCAGGGCGGCATCGGCCCAACTCCAGTTTGGAGTGCGATGCAGGCTCCGCGAGCGCTGCGCCGTCCTCACCCCTTCGGCGGGAACGGTTCCCGCGAGTCGTCTTCGGACGGCGATGGGCCGCCCATCACGCTCAGCCACGCCTCGGCCTCGGACTCCTGCCGGAACACCTCCACCGTCAGTCCATCGATCTGCAGCCAGGTCGCGAGTTGCCGTGCCGCGCCAAAGTGAGCGCCCGGGCCGGACAGAATGGCAACAGGCCCCCCTGGACGCAGCTCCGCACGGACACGGCCACGGATTGCCTGCACGTCCTCGAGCCCCACCGTCCACGTGAGCCCGCGAGCATCGATGACGACGCTCCAGGCCGAGCGCAGGGGCTGGTGGCCGCTGAGTTCGTGGATGGTCCGCAACCACTCCTCGCGGCTCCCCGGGGGGTCGCAGGCGACCACTAGGCGAGCGCGGACCGGATCGGTCGTGATTGCATAGCCCATCAGGGACCGCAGCACCGATGTGAGGGTTGAGCACCAATTGGCTCGCGCTGTCCATCCGTGTCAAGCCGGCCGT
>JAPLGR010000062.1 GCA_026390045.1 Chloroflexota bacterium
CCATCATGCCTCCCATTTCGCTACTCCAGGGCCGAGAAGTGTGTCTCTGCAAGTCACCCTTGATGTCCCATTTGTCCTGACGACCCGCTATGGCGTGATGATTGAAGATGGAAGGAGCACGGCCATGAGTGACAACCCAACTTGGCAGTTTACCTGTAAGACATGCGGCGGCCATGGCTTATCCTTCACTCGCATTTGGACCATCCTGGCTGGACCCGACAGTGAACGCTGGCAGGAATGGGGACCGCTTGAAGTTGATTACCACTGGCACTACGAATTCAAGGAAAGGGTGGAGGAGAATCCAGACGACGAAGATGAGCGGGGGGACTCCGGCGGGTATCAGGAAGATGACTCTGCTTCCGAACCGGAAGAGTATGAGGTATTCGAACCAGAGAACAACTCGGAAAGTGACGAGTTCTATGTGAATTGCGCGAGCTGCGATCGCGAGATCGAGTTTGGCTGGACACAACCCGATCGCGGTGGGCTCATTGTTCCTGCGGAATGTTCAGACTTCGTGCCCGGGGAAACCTGGCCGGAACCCAGGTATCGCGCCTCGTGGCAGCAGAAACATTGGCTCCGGACGAAAGACATCCAGCCTTGACCGCTGGCCGGGCGCTGTTCCCACGCCCGCCAGATCGACGCCGCTGTCCTTGCGGGTAGCCCACAGAGGGAACCGTGAGGACTTCGTTCTTCGCGGCGATTGGATCTGCGACAACATTGAGCCTCCTGTGTGCGTACCCGGCAAGGTTCACGGCAGGCTAGTCGGGCTAGGTCCCGCCAGCCCTCCCTCCAACTCGCAACCCCTAGCAGTTGTCATGACACTGGGAGTCGACCATGACACTCCCGTTCGCACTCGTCCGCGGGTTGCGGGATTCTCCCCCAAGTGGCGGAGATGAACACTCCCCGGCCGATGGATGTGGCCGGGGAGCCTCTACTCTAGAATGAGTTGACGCCCGGCATGGGCGTATTGACCTGTCCGCTTCGCGTATCGGGAGCGGCGGGCACCAAGGAGCGCACATGGCAGGCAAGAGAATGAGCAAGACCCAATTCGTGGCCGCCGTGGCTGAGAAGAGTGGATTGACGAAGAAACAAGCCAACGCGGCGCTGGAGGCGATCAACACGGTCGTAGCACGCGAACTCGGCAAAAAGGGACCAGGAGAGGTCATTCTCCCTGGCCTGCTCAAGCTCAGCGTTGTCATCAAACCCGCCACGCACCAGCACGAGGGTGTCAACCCCTTCACCAAGGAGCCGATGACCTACAAGGCGAAGGCGGCGCGCAAGGTAGTGAAGATACGGGCCCTCAAAGCGCTCACAGACGCCGTCTGAGGCACCGCAACTCGGCGGACGGTTTCTCGCCCGAACGTGGCCCGGGGGCTCGGCCCCGCAGGCGAGCCGGGGGAGCGAAGGCGAAGGACCCAGCCCCTGACCAAAGGGGTGGGTCCTGTTCGCTTCCGGCTTTCTCCCAGTCCTGGCGGGGGCCAGCGACACAATGCCCGTCGGGCTCCGGACAGCTGATCGCCAGCCGCCGGCAGCCTACTTGTCAGGAGGGCACGCGAGACGGGAGGGCTGCACGATCGCAGGGGGACTGCTCTGGCCGGAAGCGCGCATGTGCATCCTCCCGAACTACATGCCTGACCCAGCTGTTCTGTTCGCTCCGGGTGCCTGAGCGTACTTGTTCCGGCAACCGGCCGGATTCAACATCCTGCAGACCCCGGCCCTGGCTGAGCAAGCCAAACCTGGGCCGCGTGAACCCCAGCGTGGCCCAGGTCGACTCTCAACCCCAGCACGCACCCATTCGAACTGCTAGAGGTTCCTGACGCGTGTCGCCACCAGCATCAAGACCAGCCCGGCCAGGACGAGCCAGAACGCGATTGCGCTCAAGCCGGCTACATTGCCCAGGTAGCCAAGGAGGCCAAGCAGACCCAGGACGAAGGCAATCCACCAAGTGATGTTCTTCGGAGGACTAAGCTTCATTGTCGCATCTCCTTTGACATCGGCGTCTCTTCGTGCGGCGTCCGACGTTCGGCCCAGGTGTGGCAGGGACGAACAACCCGCCGGCGAAGTCGCGTTGCGCGAGTATATGCCCATAGTTGGCTGCCGGGCGCCAAACGGCCTCGAGCCAAGCTGCGCCGAGCAAGCCGGCCAAAAACAGATCGAGGGCCGGCGGGCGGGCTATCGGCGTCTCGAACGAGCGGTCACGCCCAGAAGGACAAACACGATTGCCACTCCAAGCAAGTAACCAAGGTTGTACTGGCTCCCGTCGTTGTGCACTTCATACATCTGCACACCCTGGTTGACAAATGACAGCACGAGGGTCACCGGGGAAATGATCCCATGCCAGAGTCCCAGAAGGATGCCGGCGACGCGACCATTCGCATCGGCTGTGTTGACCAGCGGGTTCGGGCCGGGCGCACCGACTTGTATGGTGACGCCGGGCACGTTGATTTGACCGCTGGGAGCGGGCGTACCGGGTGTGCTCGGGACGGGCGTATTGACTTGTGCGATGGTGCCGGATGCGCAGCCCGCGACCATGACAAGCATCACGCCCGTTAGAGCAAGGGTGAAGAGTCGTTTCTTCATCTCTTACCTCCGGCCTTGATCCGACAGGCCTGTTGCCTCAGTGAGCCAATGCAGGTATGCGAGCTACGAAAGCGAACGCAGCTCACTACTCATTCTGAGGCTTTTCCGACCCAGGCGCATCCAACGACTGGGGAGTATCGATCTCCGCCACTTGGGGGACACGTAAGGAAGCAGGGCACATCGCATTCTGCAATTGCGCACCCCGACCGCGGCAATCGTTGCAGGCTGCGGCACGAGCTCTTGGATTGGGAGCTCATCGACACGCTCCAAGACGACGATGTGCCGATCCGTGAGTGGAGGCCTAGAACAGCCGGAGGCGGCGCATAGCTTGCAGGTCAATCCTGCGGCTGCGCCGTCGGCCGCCCCTCGTGGGATTGCGCCTGGCAGCTGCCGCGGGCTTCTGCCTGACCTGCACACTGGCGCGGGAAGCGGTGGCAGCCTAGAAGCCCGGCCGGAAAGCCGGTTGCGGCGGGCGGAATATGGCTGGAATGCGAGGCCCAGGGCCCAACCGGGACAATCGGATCGCGGGAAGGGCCTCGAAGGCACGCCTGAGCATAGACAACAAAGAAGACGTGAT
>JAPLGR010000252.1 GCA_026390045.1 Chloroflexota bacterium
GAGGCCATCATCGACAAAGTGCGACGAGCTCGAGCGACCCTCGATAAGATCGCAACAGAGTGAAACACTACACTAGTGCCTTGTCAGCCGTGAAGCTTCGGGCTATAGTTAGCGGCATCAGCAGTCGGATACGCAGCCTACATCGCAGCCGAGGTGATAGCCCATGTCCGCCAAGCGGGTCGTTGCGTTGACGCGTGAACAACGGGCGAGATGCGTGGAGCTGGTCAGGTCGGGCACCGCCCACGCGCGCAGCATCCTGCACGCTCAGGTGTTGCTGAAGACCGATGGTGGGCCGGAGGGACCGGGTTGGACGGATCAGGCGATCGGTGAGGCCTTTGGTGTCTCGACGGTGACCGTCTCGCACACGCGGAAGGTGATGCGGGACGAAGGCCTGGAGGCGGCGCTGTCGCATTACCGCGGTCCCTGCCGGGAGTATCCGCGCAAGCTGGACGGTCGCCAGGAAGCGCAACTGATCGCCCTCGCGTGTAGCCCGGCGCCGGCAGGGCACGCGCGGTGGAGTTTGCGCCTGCTGGCGGGGCGCATGGTCCAGTTGGGCTACGTCGACAGCCTGTCGCATGAAACCGTGCACCAGACGCTGAAAAAAACGAACTCCAACCGTGGCGCCACCTGCAATGGTGCATCCCGTCCGCCGAAGATGCGGAGTTCGTAAGCCACATGGAAGACGTGCTGGACGTGTACTGTCGTCCCTATGACCCGCGGCGTCCGGTGGTGTGTCTCGACGAGTCCCCGAAAGAGTTGCGGGCCCATGTCCGCCCGCCCTTGCCGGTGGAGTCGGGCAGGCCCCAGCGCATCGATGACCATTACCAGCGTAACGGCACGCGCAATGTCTTCCTGGCCTGCGAGCCGCTGCGCGGTTGGCGTGAGATCAAGGTCACCGAGCGGCGCACCAAGCAGGATTGGGCGCACTTCGTCCAGGAGTTGGTCGACGTACACTATCCCGACGTCGAGCGCATCGTGTTGGTCATGGACAACCTGAACACCCACCGACCGGCTTCCCTGTACGAGGCCTTCGAGCCGGCGGAAGCCAAACGGATCTGGGACCGCGTGGAGATCCACTACACGCCCAAGCACGGCAGTTGGCTCAACATGGCCGAATGCGAGTTCAGCGTTCTCAGCCGCCAATGCACCCAGCGCCGCATACCCGACGAACAGACCTTGGTGGACGAGGTGGCGGCATGGCGCGACGAACGCAACGCCGATACTGCCCGGATCGACTGGCGCTTCACCACCGCCGACGCCCGCATCAAACTCAAGCACCTCTACCCAAGGCTTCACGGCTGACAGGGCACTAGGTGCCGGGTTGCTGCGGAGGTGTCTATATAAGGGGGTACTCCGCTAGTGCCTTGTTAACCGTGATGTTTTGAGATACACTGCCTTCGTGTTCGCGGAACAGCACGCAGCTTACATCGCAGCCGAGGTCAACGCTCATGCGCAAACGATACGTAGTGGAGTTGACGGACGAGCAGCGTGAGAGATGCCGGGAGCTGGTCGGGTCGGGCTTCGCTCACGCGCGCAGCATCCGGCACGCCCAGGTTCTGCTGCAGGCGGATGCCAGTCCTGGAGGGCCGGGTCGGACCGATCAAGCCATTGCCGAGGCGCTGGGTGTCACCACGGTCACGGTGGCGCAGGTTCGGAAGACAATGGTCACCGAAGGGGTGGAGGCCGCTCTGTCGCATTACCGTGGCCCGCAGCGGGAGTACCACTGGAAGCTGGACGGTCATCAAGAAGCGCACCTGCTGGCCCTGGCTCAGAGCGCGCCCCCGGAGGGGCATCGGCGGTGGAGCCTGCGGTTACTGGCGGACCGCATGGTCGAGTTGGAGTACGTGGACGCCCTGTCGTACCAGACCGTTCGGAGCGTGCTAAAAAGGGGGCGCTGCAGCCCTGGCGCCGCCTGCGCTGGGTGATCCCGCCGCGGGAGAGTGCCGAGTTCGTCAGCCACATGGAAGACGTGCTGGACGTCTACTGCCGGCCGTACGACCTGCGTTACCCGGTGGTCTGCCTGGACGAGTCGTCGAAGGATCTGCGCGCCGACGTTCATGCGCCCTTGCCGATGGAGCCTGGGAAGCCGCAACGAATCGACGACCATTACGAGCGCCAGGGAACCGCCAACCTGTTCCTGGCCTGCGAACCGTTGCGCGGGTGGCGTCGGATCACGGTCACCGAACGACGCACGAAGGTGGACTGGGCGCACTTCGTCCGCGAGTTGGTGGACGCGCACTATCCCGAAGCGGAGCGGATCGTGCTGGTGATGGACAACCTGAACACGCACCGTCCCGCCTCCCTGTACGAGGCGTTCGCGCCCGCCGAAGCGAAGCGGATCTGGGATCGGCTGGAACTGCACTACACGCCGAAGCACGGCAGTTGGCTCAACATCGCCGAATGCGAGTTCAGCGTGCTCAGTCGCCAATGCACTGACCGCCGCTTCCCGGACGGGCAGGCCCTGAAGACCGCCGTCGCCGCCTGGCAGACCGAGCGCAACGGACAGACCGCCACCGTCAACTGGCGCTTCACGACCCCAGACGCTCGCATTCGTCTCAAGCATCTGTACCCAAAGATTGACGACTAACACGGCACTAGTGCGCCGTCTCGCATGATACTTTGAATTGTGGTAGAATGGGCTATCCCGCAGGAGCGCTCGCACCCCATCATCGCAGCAAGCGAGGTAGCCTACCATGCGCAAGAAGTACATCGTGCAGTTGAGTCCGGAGGACCGGGAGCGTTGTACGGAGCTGGTCCGGTCGGGCACGGCGCCCGCGCGGACGCTGATGCACGCGCGGGTGTTGCTGAAGGCGAACAGCGGCCCGCAGGGCCCGGGGTGGACGGACGCGGC
>JAPLGR010000503.1 GCA_026390045.1 Chloroflexota bacterium
TTCCTCGCAGCTCCCGTTGTCGAAGACCATCAAGTCGAAGGGCAGGCCCTCCGATGCGCGCAGGCTGGACAGACAGGCCCGGAGGACCTGGAGGCCTTCAGAGTGATAGCCGTGCAGCGACGGCACATAGCTGAGCGCGGCCGCTGTGATCCGCTCCGGCTTGGCCACCTGCCCGACGAACTTGGCCGGGTTCTGCCCTTTGCGCATGTGCGTCTCTCCCTCAGACTATCCTGGCACGCGCGGTGGTGGTGCCAACTTGACCATCAGGTTCGGTCGACGCCGCGGACACGCAGTGCTCCCTGGCCCTGTTCAAGCCTCACCTTCTCGGCGGTGCTGCCGCACGAGCGAACGGATGGTCTCGACCGGGTGCATGAGGAGCCTTGCTCGGCGCGCTGCCTTCCCCGGGCCAAGGGCCAGGTAGACCGCCACCTCGGCACGCCTCAGGAGCCGGCGCCACTGCAGGGGTCGGCGATGCAGGCGCCCACCCGAATGCATCCAGTCCGCGTCCAGCAGTGTGAACACCGTTGGGCGTCCGCCAGCCAGCTCCAGGTTGCGATCACTTTCAGGCAACCGGTAGTGCGGCTTGCCGTCCGGAAGGTGCGCGTAGTCATGGTCCTGATGAATCACGGTGATGGAATCGCTGGCGTCGATGACCGGCCAGTGTTGCAGGCGGGCATGGTAGATCATCCAGTTGTCCCACCCCGCGCGGCCGAGAGCGAAGGCCGGCATGGCATGGAAGCACGGGCGCGGGAAGACGAAGTAGTCGCTGCCACCGGGTGGGTGCCGGCGTCCCCGCTGCGCCACGTCGCGTCGCAGTGCCTCCTCCCAGCCGCCGTCGAAGTCCAACCGCTCGCGCACATCGAGATCCCATCGCTGGCCGATGATCAAGAACGACGCGAACCGGCTCGCGACTTCCGCAGCACATGTCAGAAGGTCCGGCATGAGGATGACGTCGGCATTTGCGTAGCACAGCAACTCGTGCGCTGCCGACTCGCGAGCCATGGCGAATATGGCATCCAGGCGCGGCGTCCCGCTCGTTGTTCGCGGGAGATTCGCCAGATGGCGAACACCATGCCGCTCGGCAGCCTCGTGCAGGCCGGGCTCATCACCGATCAGAATCACCTCTACGCCCGCGCCCAGCCGTGTCCAGGAGGCAATGGCATTGTCCTGGATTACGCCGATGTGCCCAGCGAAAGACTTGGGCCCGGTGAAGAGCGTGACCATCGCTACTCCCCGGCGCTCAGGATGACGCCATCATCGTAGCTGCCAATCATCACCAGGCCCTCGCTCAGCGCCTCGACCATGGCGCGGTCCCCCGCGTCGTTCAACAGAGCTTCGTAGTTCACAAGGACCAGCGCCGCCCGACCCTGCGCCAGCGTCATCCGCGCCTGCGTCAGCCACTCGTCATACCCCTCGCGGGGCAGGCCGGTCACCGGGTCGAGCGACCCAAAGATGATGTAGCTCGGACGGCCGGTCTGGAAGTAGACCAAGTCCGGCTCATTGGTGTAGAGAGTCACCGGGGGCAGCTCCCGGATCGCCTGCATCAGCGCCGAGGACTGCCACAGCCGGTGGGAGAAACCCCAGCCGCGCAGCCATCCTTGGTCAAGCAGGCGCCGGCCGTCATCCGCAAACCCAGTCAACAGCAGGAGTGCCAGGATGACCATCAGGAACTTCGATGCCACGCGTCCCCGCCACCACACAAGCACGATCAGGGCAGCCAGCAACGGGGTGAGTACGGAGAGCAGCGGGCTCAGGATGCGCGCATCGAGCGGCGTACTCGAGTCCAGCAGGAGCAGGTTGCCCAGAAGCACACCGGCATAGGCGAAGACAAACCACGCGAGAGAGAGCGCCAGGCCCGGGTCCGCTTCCCCCGTCAGCGGAACAGCAGACAAGAGGAGCACAGCCACCGCAACCAGACAGACGACTCCGAGCGCAACGCCGACCCACACCAGCCAGCCATGCACCGCGACGAGCGTGTCGGGCAACAGCCACGCCGCGAACGTGGCGCCGGCCTCCGTGAGCTTCGATGGATCGATCGGATGCCAGATGATCTGCCGGTTCGTCGAGGTCCCCGAGATCTGCAGGTTCCGCAGAAGCCACGCGCCAACCGGCAACAGGCTGGCGAGCAGAAAGGCTGCAGCGTGGCGCAGTTTCAACCGCACGCTGCGGCGTGGCCAAAGCAGCACCGCCGTGCCAGCTGCAATCCCGGCCGCGCCGACATAGCGCGTGAGACAAGCCAGCCCGGCCAGCAATCCAGCCAGCAGCGCCCGGCGCGCCTGACCGGCCGCCGCCCATGGCAGGACCGAGAGCGTGCCGAGTGTCAAAGCGATGAAGAGTGGCTCGGCCATGGCCCACGAATGCACATCAAGGAAGAGCGGGTTGAGTCCGAAGAGGAACGCACCCAGCGCTCCAGCCAATGGCCGGTTGGCCAGCCGCCAGGCCAAAGCCCCCGCCAGGAGGGTGTTCAATCCCATCAGCGCGATGGCCAAGCCGCGCGCAGCCGCCACCGCATCCCATCCGGCCGCCTGGAACGCAGCCAGGACGATCGAGAAGAGAGGCGGGAAGTGCGTGATCGGTTTGACCTCCCCCCCTCCCGAGATACGGCTGTAGCCAAGGCCCGCCGCCAGGTTGCGCGCGCCACTCACGTACATGTAGG
>JAPLGR010000583.1 GCA_026390045.1 Chloroflexota bacterium
CTGGCGGCTTGTTTTACGATGTGCTGAGCCGGTCGCCTCTCGGGGTGGTGTATCTGGCGGCTGGCCCGCGCGGTCTGGTGGCCGTGGGACTCACCACCGACGAGCGCAGCTTTGTGCGGCGTGTGGCATGCGCCGCGGGCAAGGCTCCCGTGCGGTCGGCCGCCAAGCTGAGAGAACCGCGGCGTCAGATGCAGGAGTACCTGGGCGGAAAGCGCGAGTCGTTTGACCTCGCCCTGGATCTGCGCGGCGCAACGCCATTCCAGCGCGAAGTACTGGAAGCGGTGCGGCGAATCCCGCGCGGCACGGTCCTGACCTACGGGACCTTGGCCGCGCGTTTGGGCCGGCCGAATGCCGGCCGGGCGGTCGGGCAGGCGCTGGCCCACAATCCGCTGCCCGTTCTCATCCCTTGTCATCGCGTCGTCTCTCAGGAAGGCGAACTGCGCGGCTACCTGGGGGATCGGATCGGCCTGAAGGCGAGGCTGCTCGCGCTGGAGGGCGTTCCCATGCACGGAAACTGCTGCCTGATGGGCAGGCATTCAGGTGGGGATCGGCAGGGATGACGTGAAATCCAGGGAATGGGCGTTGTTCTGGGCGTTGGGTTTGATCTGGGGATCCTCGTTCCTGTGGATCAAGGTTGGCGTGCGGGAGCTCGATCCGTTCACACTGGTGGGCTGGAGGTTACTGTTCGGAACGCTGGGAATGGTAATGGTGGTCGTCTGGCAGCGGCCGCCATTCCCCCGCAAGCGGTCGACCTGGGTGGCATTGGCCCTGCTGGGGCTGGTGAACACGGCGCTACCGTTCGTGTTGATCACCTGGGGCGAGAAGAGCATCGATTCGGCCGTGGCTTCGGTGTTGAACAGCACCGTGCCCTTGTTCACGCTGGTCATCGCGCACCTGTTCCTGCATGACGAGCCGATCACGGCGCGCAAGGTCGTCGGGTTGCTGATCGGCTTCGCCGGCATCCTGATCCTGATGGCCCGCGATCTCAAGTTCGGCAGCCTGCGAATCGGCCTGCTTGGGCAGGCGGCGGTGCTGCTGGCGGCGGTGTCGTATGCGTCGGCTTCGGTATTCGCCCGGAGGACGATGAGGGAGGTCTCGCCGCTGGTGCAGGCCTTCGTGCCGATGGCCTTCTCGGATGCGCTGGTCTGGTCCATCGCCACGCAAGTCGGAGATCCGGGCCGGCTTCCCTTGCTGGCTAACACCTGGATTGCGCTGCTGTGGCTTGGGCTGCTGGGATCGTGCGTGGCCTACCTGATCTACTACAACCTGCTGCACTCCCTCGGCGCCACACGTGCCACGATGGTGACCTACGTTTTCCCGGTGGTTGGTGTGGCGCTGGGCGTCCTCTTCCTGCACGAACGTGCGGATGGGCACCTGCTGGCAGGTGCAGCGCTGGTGGTTTCCAGTATCGCTGTGGTGAACTGGAAGGCGAAGGCACGCGATGCCGCTCCGGCAGACTGACGATCCACCGCCGGAGACGGGTTGAAACCTCGCGTCTGGTGGTGTGGCGCACTGGCTGCGCGGCCCACGGGCCAGGCGCCCCCTCGGCCCGGACAAAGGGCCGGGCCTCAAGGGTCGCCGGCCGTGAAGGCCGCGCAGCCGTTGGTCAGTTGCCTCCACCAGCGCGGTTGGAGTCCCAGAGGTGAAGCATGGAAGCGGGGGTGGCGCGAGTGCCACGGCTGGCGATGCCGGCTCCGCCGTCCGAGAAGCCGCGCTGCGGCGCTGGCCAAGCCGACAGGCAGGGCGGCAAGGAGGGTGGGTCCACAGCCAGATCTGTTGTCATGCATTGGTGAGCCAGGAGGGGAGTCCAGGGGATGAGCATCGGTGCGTGTGGGTCCACCGACGTATCGCGGGGCGGCAGATGGCACCAGGGTCTTGCCTTCACACGACTCTCCCAGGCCGGTGTCTTGGCGGGCGAGGCCTCGTGGCCGTTAGGACCCTTCTGAGCAGACGTCCCGGCGCCGCGCGCGACGTCCCGTGGGCGGGTGCCTTGTAGATGAACAGGCCCCGGGGGCGGCGGACGCCAGGCTGCTCCTGTTTCCCTGTTGCCGGCCTACAGTGTGGACGCGCCGAATGGGCGCAGACCAAGACTCAAGCGGCGAGTGCCAGGAGGCCCCGGAGGACGTCTGAGACGCGCGTAGCCCGGTGCCCTGTAGCCCCCTGGGTCCCGGTGGCTTGGACGCCTCCTCCGGCGGCGCACACAGAGCCCTTGAAGTACCGGCCACATATGGGGGCTGATTCGGCCAATTTCCCAAGTGCCGCGCCAAGTGCCGGAGGGGCGCGTGGCACATGTGCCGGCTTAGGCCGCGCGCTGATTCCTGCTTAGGCCGCGCCAAGTGCCGCGCCAAGTGCCCGGGTGTGGTCATCGGCCCGGCCGATCCCGCGCCGCGCGCCCAGTTGGAATTGGATGCAGGTTCCGACCCGCAGCCCGGACAGGTGTGGACGCTCAATCAGCAAATCGAGCTGGCGGGGCATACGCTCACGCTCGTCTCGATCTCGACCGATTCGCGCAACGGCTACGCCTTCGAGTTCGAGTCCGGCCCGGAGGTGTACGCGGTGAGCGTCGACATCGAGGGTCACGCGGCATCGGGAGGCGGTGGCGGAGGGGGCGTGACCGGCGGGACGTTCTACACCAGCCTGGCCTACACCGAGCTGCCGACCGGCAAGCTCATGGTCAACGTCTCGAATCTGGTTCTTGTGAAAGACCGCGTCACCTGGGATGGTCTTTGGTCGCCCTCCGCACCCAGGACGGATCTGGCGGCCGCCACGCCGCAGACCGGCCTGTGCCTGACCGCGGACGACATTGACGGCTTGCCGCTTGCGCCGGCCGATCTGGCCGGGCGCGCGCTCGTCGCCGAGCCGCTCGCGGGGAGCGAATCATGGGGCATGGTGCTCTACGACCTGGCCTCGGGCGCGCGGCGCGTGCTCATGGCGGATGCCGCGCGCGGCGCGCTCTCGCCGGATGGAACGCAGTTGGCGTACACCGGGGTCGATGGACTGCATATCCTCAACCTCGACACTGCCGCGGAGAGAGTCATCCAGTTAGCCAGCGGGGGGTACGACTTGCACTGGTCCCCGGACGGAAAGCAGATCGCGTTTGTCGGCTCGAGCGCGGAGGGGATCTATATCGTGCGAACCGACGGCGGCGGCGAGCGGCGCGTATCGGATGCAGCCTACGCCTCGGTCATCGGCTTCTCGCCGGATGGTGCACGGTTGTACCTGGCGGTGATGTTCACCGGCGGCAGTGCCTGGATGGTTCGCGTGGTGGACGTGGCGAGCGGTGAGGCGCAGGACCTGACGACGATTGAGAACGGGTCGCGCAAGATGCTTGCGGCGGCGCTCTCGCCGGATGAGGAATGGATTGCGTATCGCGGGCGTGACAACAGCAGCCTGTTCGTCATGCGGGCGGACGGCAGTGCGATGCACGCGGTGATGGAACAGCCGGCGCTGGCGATCAGCGGCGTGCAGTGGAGCACCTCGGGCTGGCTGGGTGTGAGCCTGATCGACGAACAGGAGCCGCAGCGCACACTGGTGATCGTGAAGCCGGAGGGCTGCCAGGTGTACCGGCTAGCCATGACGCAGGGTGATCTGGAGGGATTGTGGTTGCCGTGAAGAGGATCCATGAGAAGCGCTGGGCCTCGGCAACCGGATCGTCTTCGGGGAAACACGCCAAGCCGTGCCGCGACCATTCCGAATGGTCGCTGTGCGCGGATGGCCCTCCGTAGCGGGCTGCTCCAAGCAGCGGGTTGAACACAGTCTGGCCCGCCTGCAGCCATCCGGGATGGGGTTGCATCATTGGGTGGGATCAGGTAGAATGACCTAAGAAGTAGGTCATATGACCTACTAACACGGTCGATAGCCTGCCGGCAGGTGAACATGGTGTTGAAGCCGATCCTCGGATCCGTCAGCAAAGAGCGAGTCTTGGTCTTCCTGGTCGCCCGTGGGGAGAGCTACCCAAGGGAAATCGCACGCTTCTACAGGACCGACCTTGACCCCATCCAGAAGCAACTGGACAGACTCGAGTTGGGTGGCGTCCTTGTGAGCAGGACGGCCGGCCGAACGCGACTCTACTCCCTCAACCCCAGATACCCCTTCCTCCCGGAACTGAGAGCCTTGGTTGAGAAGGGCCTTTCCTTCTACCCGGTGAATGAGCGAGACCGGCTGCGCATGACCAGGCGCAGGCCAAGGCGACGAGGCAAGCCGCTGTGAGGCCCCTGCGAGACATGACCCAGGGTGAGTTGGCCGCGTTTATCGACTCGCACCTACATGCAAGGGCATAGAAGCCGTGTTGTCGGGCGGCGCGACCGTCGCGATCTACACTCAGGGGAAGTATGTCTCGGCCGACATCGACTTTGTCAATGCGGGCTTCACCTCCGACCGTGTTCTCGCCGAGGCCATGAGTGAGATTGGCTTCGCCCGCGCAGGAAGGCACTTCGTACACGCCCAGGTCCACTTCTTTGTGGAATTCCCGCCTGGACCACTCGCGGTCGGCCAGGAGCCCGTGAAGGCCGTGGAACAAATGAACTTCCCGACGGGCACTCTCAGGATCATCTCTCCCACAGACTGCGTCAAAGACAGGTTGGCTGCGTACTACCACTGGAACGACCTCCAATGCCTCGAGCAGGCCGTCCTGGTTGCCCGCGATCAGGCGGTTGATCTGAGGGAGATCGAAAGATGGTCGGTGGCAGAAGGCAAGGGAAGCCAGTTCGCCGAGATCAGGGAGAGGCTATCGGGCAACCGCTAGACAGAACGTGGCGATGCGGTCGTTGACGCGCTGGCGGATGAGAAGGCCCGCTCATGGGGTTTGCAGCGGGCAATCCTTGGGAATGGCTGATGTGTGTAGCGCCGGCATTGACAGGCCCGCCCGGCGGGCCGATAATCCAGGCACAACTGCATACGGGCGACGACGGAGGAAAGTAGGCGGGTGGAGATCGCCAGGGAGGCCGGGGCCCGACTGCAACCCCGGCTCGAAGGAAACCCGCTGAAGTTCCCTCCTGAGCTGCCCGGGTGAACGCCCATCGCGGGCCAGTAGTCCGGGCCGGGACCCAACCGTTAGCGTGGGAGCCGATCGCCTTCGGCCGTCGGCGCAGAGTGGTCCCCGCGAGGGGACAACGAGGGTGGCACCACGGGTTCGCTCCCGTCCCTTGCAGGGCGGGAGCTTCTGTTTGGCGGGAAGGAGCGGCGATGCTGAAACGCTTGGATGAGCTGGAGCGCGAGGGCCAGCGGGAGCTGGCCGAGGCCCGGGACGAGGAGGCCTTGCAGGCCTGGAAGGTCAAGTACCTTGGGCGCTCGGCGGAGCTCGGCCGCGTGCTTGACGGCCTGCGCTCTGTTTCCAAGGAAGAACGACCGGCGCTGGGCAAGCGTTCCAACGAGGTCAAGCGCGCGTTTGAGACGGCGCTCGAAGCGCGGCTGGGGTCGCTGGCCTCGGCGCGCCTGGAGCATGAACTGCAGCGTGAGCGGATCGATGTGACGCTCCCCGGCCGGCCGCTGTTCAGGGGCCGTTTGCACCCGGCGACGCAGACGCTGCGCCAGATCTTGGCCATCTGGGCGGAGATGGGTTTTCAGGTCTACCGCTCGCGCGACGTTGAGACCGATGCCTACAACTTCGAGTTGCTGAACATGCCGGCCCACCACCCGGCGCGCGACATGTGGGACACCTTCTACACGACGACGCCTGGCGTCGTGCTGCGGACACACACTTCGCCCGGGCAGATCCACGTCATGCGCGAGCGGGCGCCGGAGCCGATCCGAGTCGTCCTGCCGGGCATGTGCTATCGCTACGAACAGGTGACGGCCCGTGCCGAGATCCAGTTCAACCAGATCGAGGGATTGGCCGTCGGACGCAACATCACCTTCGGCGATCTGAAGGGAACGCTGACGGCGTTCGCCCGGCGGTACTTTGGCCACGACGTGCGGACGCGCTTCCGCGCGGCGCACTTCCCTTTCACCGAGCCCTCGGCCGAGATGGACATTGAATGTTTTGTGTGTTCCGGGACCGGCTGCCCGGTCTGCAAGCACACCGGCTGGCTGGAGATTCTGGGCAGCGGTATGGTCCACCCGACCGTGCTGGCCAACGGCGGGTATGACCCCGAGGAGTTCTCCGGCTTCGCGTTCGGCATGGGGTCGGAGCGGATCTCGATGCTCAAGCACCGCATTGAGGACATTCGTGCCTTCTGGGCGAATGACCTGCGGTTCCTCGAACAGTTCTAGGTGGAGGTCACAATGAGTGAACCACAGACCACACATGACGATCTGGGCGACGAGGTGCGCGCCCTGGGAGCCACACTGCGGGACATGCTGCAGGCTGCCTGGGAGAGCGACGAGCGCAAGCGCGCCCAGCAGGAAATCGAAACCGGCCTGGAGGATCTGGCGCGCACGCTTCGGTCAGCCGGGCAGGAATTCTCGGCCAGCCCGACAGGGCAGCGTCTAAAGGCGGACGTGCACGACCTGCACGAGCGCCTGCGAGCCAGTCAGGTTGATGATCAGGTGCGCCAGGAGCTTGTGGCAGCGCTGCGCCATGTCAATGAGGAACTGGGCAAAGCCGCTCGAGCCTGGACGGCGAAAGGCGGGGACGCGCCGAAGCCGGAGTCTCAGGCCGGGAAGTCGGAGGAACCGTCATGAGGGTCCCCATCTCCTGGCTGAAGGACTTCGTCGACCTGACGCTCGATATCCCGGAGCTCGCGCACCGGCTGACGCTGGCCGGCCTGGAGGTTGAGGAGATGCAGTTCGTTGGGCTGCCGATCCCGGCGGGGCATGCCCACGGGCCGCACGAGACCAAGGTGACCGGCTTGAGCTGGGATCCGGCGACGATCGTGGTGGGTGAGGTGCTGGAAGTGATGCCCCACCCGAACGCTGACCGGCTGGTTCTGTGCCGGCTGAACGACGGCGTGCGCGAGCACACCGTGCTCACCGGCGCGCCGAACCTGTTTCCGTTCAAAGGGAAGGGCCCGCTGCCTATGCCGATCAAGGTGGCGTACGCGCGCGAGGGCGCGCAGCTGTATGACGGGCACAAACCGGGGGCCGAACTGATGACGCTCAAGCGCAGCAAGATCCGGGGAGTGGAGTCCTACTCGATGGCCTGTTCCGAGAAGGAATTGGGCATCTCGGATGAACACGAGGGGATCATCCTGCTGGACGCCGACGCTCCGGTGGGCATGCCGCTGGCCGAGTACATGGGGGACGCGGTTCTGGAGATCAACATCACGCCGAATATGGCGCGCAACGCCAACATCCTGGGTGTGGCGCGCGAGGTGGCGGCGTTGACCGGTGCAGCGCTCAAGCTGCCAAGCTACGAGGTGGGCTGGACAGGAGCACCGATCGCCGGCCGCGTCTCGCTTGTCATCCAGGACCCGGAGCTCAACCCGCGCTTCGTCCTCGGGCTGATCGAAGGCGTGAGCATCGGCGAAAGCCCGTACTGGGTGCAGCGCCGGCTGCGGCTGGCGGGCATGCGGCCGATCAACACCATCGTCGATGCCACGAACTACGTGATGCTCGAGATCGGCGAGCCGCTGCACGCCTTTGATTTCGATGTCCTGCGGAGCCGCGCCGGAGGTAAGGCACCCGCCATCCGGACGCGGCTGCCCGAGCCGGGCGAGCGGCTGACCACGCTGGATGGCGTCGAACGCGCACTGAGTGACTTCAATGTGCTGGTGGCCGACTCGGCCGGGGCACTGTCGATCGCCGGCGTGATGGGGGGCGCCGAATCGGAGGTGAGCGCTGCCACGCGGAACGTGCTGCTCGAAGGCGCGGCATGGAACTTCATCAACATCCGGCGCACGCTGGCGGCGCATAACCTGTCGTCGGAGGCGGGCTACCGCTTCTCGCGCGGCGTGCACCCGGCGATGGCCGAGCGCGGCGTCCGCCGCGGGCTAGCGCTGATGCAGAAGCTCGCGGGAGGGACCGTGGCCGAGGGCCTGCTGGATGACTACCCCAAGCCTTTCGAGCAGCCAGTGGTTGAGATCACTTCCCAGGACACGCAGCGCTGGCTTGGCATCCGCCTCGAAACACCGGAGCTGGCGGACCTACTGCGCACGCTCGAGTTCGAAGTGGCCGTCAAGGGAGAGACGTTGCAGGCCCGTGTCCCCGATCACCGACTCGACATCGGGACCGGCATTGTGGGCAAGGCCGACCTGATGGAGGAAGTCGCGCGGCTGTACGGCTATGACCGCATCCCGGAGACGATGATCAGCGATCCGCTGCCGCCGCAGCGGGGCAACCCGGACCTGGCGCGTGAGGAAATGGTGCGGGATGCGCTGGTGCGGCTTGGCCTTCAAGAGGTGATCACGTATCGGCTGACGTCCTCGGAGCGTGAGGCGCGGCGCCTTCCCGAGGGGACGCCAGCCGACCCGATGCCCTACATCCAGTTGGCCAACCCGATGGTGGCTGACCGCGTTGTGATGCGGCACAGCCTGCTGGCCAGCCTCCTGGAAGTCGTCGAGCGCAATGCGCGATTGCGCGACCGGTTGGCGATCTTCGAGATCGGTCCGGTGTTCCTGGCGGCAGAGGATGAACCGCTGCCGCGCGAATCCTCACGGTTGGGCATTGTGATGAGCGGGCGACGCGAGGCGGCGTCATGGCAGGGCAGCGCCGCGTCGGCCCTCGATGTCTATGACCTCAAGGGCATCATCGAAGGGCTGCTGCAGGCCCTGCACGTCCCCGAGGCGGAATTCGAATTCGGTGAACAACCGTCCTTCCATCCCGGGAAATGTGCCCGGGTCGTCGTGGGCGGTCAGATGCTGGGCATCCTGGGCGAGCTGCATCCGAGTCTGCGGCAGCGGTATGAACTGCCTGAGACGGCGGTCATTGCCGCTGACCTCGACATGGACGCGCTGCTCAGAGTGATCCCGCCGCGCCACAACGTGACGCCGACGCCGGCGTTCCCGCCGGTGCTGGAGGATCTGGCCATCGTCGTGGAGGAAGGTATTCCGGCAGCAGGCGTGGAGGAGGTCCTGCGCCAGGCTGGCGGCGCGCTTCTGGCGGAGGTCCGGCTGTTCGACCTGTACCGCGGCGAGGCCATGGGTGCCGGCAAGAAGAGCCTCGCCTATGGCCTCACGTATCAGGCGGCCGATCGGACGCTCACCGACACGGAGGTGGCAGCGCTGCGAAGGACGATCGTGCGCGCTCTCGCGGAGAAACTCGGCGCGGTGCTGCGCGCCTGACGCCCGCCGGGGAAACAGGAACGGGGCGCACGCCGTGCGCCC
>JAPLGR010000353.1 GCA_026390045.1 Chloroflexota bacterium
CAGTCCATCGAAGGCCTGTTGGTCGACCTCGTGTACTGCCTGCAGGTCGGCTGGCTGATAGTCGCGTAGTCGCGCTCCCGTTGGGGCCTCAGGCTCTCCAGCCTTCCCTTGGTGCTCGAGAAAGACGACCCGGTTCGACTCAGCAAAGCCTGACTCCTGCACCAACGACGCCATCCAACGATCGGTTGTCAGGGCCGCCGCTGTGTGGGCGCCGAGATCGATTGCCGACGCGCAGGCCGGAGGCCACAATGCCTGCCACGCGTCGGCTGCCGAAAGCCTGTACGCGCCCGCGAAGACCCGGATCCATGCAACACCAGGGGGATCCGGAGGGCACCCAAGGCAGGCCACCGGTTGGCCACGTTCGAGCACCAGCAGGAACGGCGCCGAACCGACCAGGTCGCCTGCATCGAGCCAGTCGAGGTGAGCGTGGCGCCATACGGCCGCGGCCATCAGGTTGTCGACAAGGGCCCGGTCATTCGATCCAACGGAATGGATGCTGTGGTCGTGAGCAGGGGACATGCTTCGTCGGCGGATCAGTGGCCGAGGAATCGCGATGGCAGGTCGAGCAAACGCCGGACCCATCGGTCGCGCCAGCTGCGGCGGGGCTTCTGCTCCAGGCCGGCCTGCATCGTGGTGAGCGCTTCCAGCGGCCGACCGCGTTTCAGCTGAAGCTGCGATACGCTGCTCAGGATGGTGGCCTGTGCTTCGCGATCGTTCAAGTCCGCGAATCGCTGCAGCGCCTGCTGATAGGCGCGTTCCGCCGCCGACAGATCCCCCGTGGCCTCAAGCGCCGACGCAAGGTTGCCCACGGCTTGAGCTGCCCGCCTCGGATCCCCAAGGCCGTCAAACGCCTCAGGCGTGCCCTCAACGGCCCGCAGTGCTTCGGCAGGCCGTCGGGCCTGCAGCAGCGCCACGCACAGGTTGTTGGCGGCCTCCGCAGCGTTCGCCACGTCGCCGGCCTGCTCAAACGACGTCCGCGCGGCCTCGAAGCCCAGGGCCGCATCCGCGAAGCGGCCCTGCCGGAAATCCTGCAGGGCGCGCTGGGCGAGAGACTCAGGTGTCGGGACTGGATCGGTCACAAGGTGATGTCGAGCAGCAGCTCGGCCACGTTGCGCAGCTGGTCCACGGGCATCGCGCTCAGTCGCTGGCCCATCCGCAAGTAGGGGACGCTGGCCGGCGAGGCCATGAACTCGCGCAGCTCGGGTGGCAGGCTGAGCACAGTGTCCAGTGCCTGCTGCAGCGTGTCCCAGTCGGCGACCGGGCCCTCGCGGTCCAGGTAGTCCTCGACCGAGCGGCCGATGATCCCCAGCACGACTTCCAGCTCGGGGAGGGGGATTGGACGATCACCCTCTTCATAGGAGCGCAGCCGCGCCACCGTCAGCCCGGCTTGGTCGGCCACCTGGCGCACGGTCATCCCCGCGGCCTCGCGGTGCATCCTCAACTGCGCGGCGATCAGCCGCTGGCGCAGGGCGATGAGGGCCGGAGGGTTGGCGTCCAGGCGGAGCTTGCGTCGGCCGGAAGTCTCGGACCAGAACTGGCGCAGCGGCGCGTTCAGGAAGTAGGCCAGCAGCTCCAGCTCGGGGAGCGAGATCGCCTTGCGGCCGTCTTCGTAGGCCGTGAGAGTCCCCGGCGTGACGCCGATCGACTCGGCTGTCTCGCGCAGTGTGCGTCCGGCGGTCATGCGAGCTTCCCGAAGCATCGCTCCCAGGATCTTGGCTCGCAGCGATTCAGCCTGTGGATTGCCCATGAGTGCCTCCCCTTGCTCGCCGCATTATAGCGCGGGTGCCTGGGGGCACCCGCGCGCCTGCGCTACGCGTGTTGGCCTGGCACGACGCGCGGCTTCGACTTCTCGATTATCCCGTCGGCGATGTCCTTGAGCGCGTCCACTGCCGCCTCGTCCGGAAAGCGCATGTGAAGCGGAGCGTGCAGGTTGTTGGCCAGGTTGAAGTTCTTGCCGATATTCGGAATGCCCCGATCGACCGGCCGCCCCACAATCGCCTCGAGCGGCGGGCCAGTCAGATCCTCCACCCCGAGTGCGCGGTTGCTGATCACGAAGATGCGCTCGCCGAGGATCGCCTCCGACTGCATGTACTGCAAAATGGCACGCGAGTTGGCCGCCGATGTTGGATCGGGGCTCACCACCACCGCCACCGAGGTGGCCTGCGAGAGCACCATCATCGCCAGACGGGAAATGTTCCGGCCGATGTCGATGATCACCATGTCATAGGCGGCGCGCAGCGTTTGGATGGCGGGGCCCAGCCGCTGGGCCTGCAGGCGCATCGCCTGCGCTGGGTCCTTGCATCCGGGAACGACGGTGAAACCCCAGGCTGGCGCCTGCGGCAGCTCGCGCCGGAGCAGCTCGACCGAAAGCTCCATCGGCTCGAGCTCAGTCAGCGATACGATGTCGGTCTGTGTCTTCACCCCGGTGATCTGTGCCACATTCCCTATCGGCAACACCAAGTCCACCACGACGACGGACTTCTCCGGGTCGGCGCGTGCGATGTGGCAGGCGACGTTCAGGCACACCGATGTCGTCCCGACGCCGCCCTTGGCGCTGACAAATGGGATCAGCGCCCCAAGCGGCTTCTCGGGCTCGCCATGATGGACCACCTCCGGCAGCGCCGAGCGCGCCATCAGCCTCAGGAGCACTTCCACGGCGTCGGCCTGCTTGACGACGTAGTAGTCCAATCCCACATCCAACCCGGCCAGCGTCTCCTCGGGCTTGCTGCGCTGGGTCATAGCGATGATCGTCTTGCGCTCGGTGCGTGATTCCTTCCGCAGTCGCCGGACGACCTCCAGCCCATCCAGGTCCGGCAGCTCGAGCTCCAGCACGATGATGTCGGGCTGATCCCGCCACGCGGCGATCAGCCCCTCTTTGCCCGTGTCGCTGACCGTCACCTCGTAGCCGCGCTCGCTGATGGCGCGCGTCAGGAACGTGGCCGTCTTTCGATCGGGCTCGATGAGAAGAACCTGGCTCGACACACCTGCCTCCGGTTTCGCTAGCCGCCGTTGGCTGGCGGCATCAGGTAGCCGATCCCCTGGCGGGTCTGGATATGGATCGGATTCTTGGGATCCGGCTCGATCTTCTGTCGAAGCCGGCTCAGGCACACCCACAGGATTTCCTTGTCGTCGCGGTACTCGGGGCCCCAGACCCCCGTGAGCATCTCTTCAGGCGTCAGGACGCGCCCGACAGCTCCTGCCAGCATCTGCAGCACGCGGTACTCCGTCGCCGTCAAGGAAACTTCCTTCCCTCCGACGGTCACCAGGGCGCGCGCCAGGTCGATCTCCAGTTCCTGGTGGCGGAAGACCGGCTCGTGGAAAGCCTCGGTGGTCTGCCGCTCCGCGCGGCGCAGCACGGCGCGGACACGCGCCAGCAGCTCCTGGGCCGAGAAGGGCTTGACGATGTAGTCGTCGGCTCCCACGTCAAGGCCGCGCACTCGATCGCGCTCCTCACCCTTGGCGGTCACCATGATGATCGCCACGTTGGAGAACACGCGGATGCGTTCGCAGGCGGTGAAGCCGTCCATCACTGGCATCATCACATCCAGCAGCACCAGGTCGGGCTGATTGGAGGCGGCTGATTCCACCACCTGCTGCCCGTTGGCCGCCGTCAGGATCGTGTAGCCCTCGCTGGTCAGGTTGACCTCGATCAGCCGCACGTAGCGCGGCTCGTCATCCACCACCAGGATCGTCTTCTTGGTCGTCATGCTTGTCCTCCCTGGATGGGCGCCCCGAGCGGCTCAAGCGGCAGGCTGAACGCGAAGCACGTCCCGCCGCCCTCGACGTCCTCGACCCTGATCTCCCCGCCGTGCGCCTCCACGATCTTGCGGCAGATGTACAGACCCAACCCGGTGCCGCGGATCATGCTCTTGGCCCCCGGGACGCGGAAGAAGCGTTCAAACAGGCGCGCACGGTGTTCCGCCGAGATCCCCGGCCCGTGATCTCGCACGCGGACGACAACCGCCTGGCCTTCGACCCGGGCGCTGACCTCAACCTCGGCACCCTGCGCGTACTTGTCCGCGTTCGTCAGCAAGTTGTTGAGCACCTGGGCCAGCCGAGTGGCGTCCACCTGCAGCGTGGGCAGATCGTCCGGCACATCGATGCTGAGCCGCATCTCCGGATACAGACCTTGCGCCCGACTCACCGTGTCCCGCAGCAGCCCACTTGGCCGGACGGGCTCCAGAGTCATACTCAGCGTACCGCTTTCCAGGCGCGAAGAATCGAGCAGGTTGTCGATCAGCTCGCGCAGACGGTCCGCCTCCTCATCAATGATCTTCAGGAACTCCTGACGCGCCGCCGGCTCCCACTCGGCATCGCTGCGCAGCAGCGTGGTCGTGTAGCCCTTGATGAATCCGAGCGGTGTGCGCAGCTCGTGCGAGACCGTGGAGACGAACTCGTCCTGCATGCGTGCCAGCTCGCGCTGCGCCTCCAGCGTGGCGATCCGGCGGGCCATACGCCGGTTCTCGAGCAGCTGCCCGACGTGCCAGGCCACGAATTCCGCCAGGCGGATGTGCTCCGGAGGATAGGACGGCCCGCCGAACCGGCCGAACACGAGCCCACCTACGCCGCGTCCGCCGACGAGCAGCGGCAGCCCCAGATAATCCTGGCGCCGCTCGCGGCCTTCCACCGTCGGCCCGGCATCCTCCTGCCTCAGCACGGTCTGCTCGGTCCGAAAGGCCTCCTTCGCTGCCGGCTCCCCCCAGGTCAACTCGGCCTCTCGCGACCGGCCGCGCCCCAGCGCCCGCGCGTACGACGGCTCCACCTCACCGGTCTCCTCGTTCTGCAGGTAGAGCGCGACCGTGTCGAAGATGAAGATCGTGCGCGCCAGGCGGAAGATGGCATCCAGCCCGGCCTCGGTGTCGAACGTCTCGGCAACGATTCGGGCGATGGCATAGACGGCGTTGAGTTCGGTACCGTGCGCGAGAGGGCCGGGGGGGATCAGCGGACCGGTCATGCCGCCTTGTCTGCCGCCGGAAGCACGAAACTGAGCGTTGTGCCCTTGCCGGGTTCACTCTGGACCAGGATCTGGGTGCCGTGCGACGTGAGGATCAGCCGGACCAGCGCCAGCCCCAGGCCCGTGCCGCCGTAGCGGCGGGTCGGCGATCCGTCGAGCTGGTGAAGCGGCTCGAAGATCTCCTCCTGCCGCTCGGGCGGAATCCCGATCCCGGTGTCCGCCACCGAGAGCCGGAGAAGCGAGCCGTCGCGCGTTGCGGCAAGGACGACCTCACCCTTGTTTGGCGTGAACTTGATTCCGTTGTCCACCAGCTGGAACAGGACCCAGCTGAGCTTCTCGGCGTCGGCCTGAAGGGCGCGCACGTCCGATCCCACCTGCATCGATAGCTGGACGCCGGCCTTGTCGGCCTTGGCCTGCGAGCGTTCGATGACGCTCTTCATCACGGCCGGGACGTCCACGGGCTGCAGTTTGAGCACTACGCCAGAGCGAGATGCGGTGGAGAACTCGATCAGGTCCTCGATCAGCCGCCCCAGCCGGTCGGTGCCGCGATGGATGACGGCAACGGCTTTCTGCTGCTCGTCGGTCAATGGGCCGAGCTGCGCTTCCTCCAGCAGCTCCACGTAGCCCATGATGTGGGCGAGCGGCGTCCTCAGCTCGTGGCTGACGTTCGAGATCAGGTTGGCCTTGATCTGGTTCAACTCCGCCAGGCGCTCGAGGGCGCGGCGGAGCTCGGCGGTGCGCTCGGACACGCGCCGCTCCAACGTCCGGTTGACTTCCTGCAGCGCTGCATGTAGCTCGATGATCTGCCGAGTCACCGCCCGGTCGAGCGTCTCGTGGTCGACCATCTTCATCTCGACCAACGTCTGCCCGAGCAGCCGGCGCTGGCCGCGATCCGACATCTCACGCTGGCGCGCCAGGGCGGCCTCGAGCTGATTGCTCGTCAGCAGACCCTGTTCGATCAGGTACTCACCGATGCGCGGGACAACGGCTTCTGGGGTTGTGGCGAAGGGCGCCGCTTGAGGCAATCCGTCCAGGTAGGCACGCTCTGCCAGCAGGGCGATCAGCGCCAGGTCCACCCCGCAGTGCGGGCAGGTGCGGGCGTCCCGAGGAAGGGGCGTCTCGCACTGGGGGCAGGGCATTCTTGGGCTGGCAGGTAGCTGGACGTTATCAGGCATGGGAGCGTCTCGGCAGGCCAGGCTGAGCAGCAACTATAGCCTCACTAATCCTTGTGGGCAAGGGCCGGGCTTTGAAAGGTGCCTGTAAGGTCGCCGCCCGGGCTTCTGCCGGATAATGGGGGTCGTGAGGTCAAGACGCCACCATGGCGATTGAAGTTCTCCTAATCGACGATGATGTCGACCTGTCGATGATGCTTCG
>JAPLGR010000358.1 GCA_026390045.1 Chloroflexota bacterium
CCTGTGGCCTTCGGCCCGTTCACTGGCCCTTGGGTACCCTTGACGCCACCTAGCACCGGCCTGATAATGAAACCGACCGGTCGGTCTAATAAGGTATCCATGAGCCCGCGAACGACAGGCCCTGAGACCGAAGCCCGCATCCTGGAAGCTGCCGCCGAATGCTTCGGGCGGCGAGGCTACGATGCCACGGGAGTGGCAGATCTGTGCGAGACAGCCGGCGTGAGCAAGGGCGCCTTCTACCACCACTTTCCGTCTAAGCAGGCTGTCTTCATGGCGCTCCTCAACCGCTGGTTGGAGATCCTGGATGAGCAGCTCCTGGCGGCCACGCAACAGACGCCTAGCGCCGCAGAAGCCCTGAAGCGGGTCGCGGGCTTGTCGCGCCTCGTCTTCGAGTCCGCCAGTGGCCAGCTGCCCATGTTCCTCGAGTTCTGGAGCCAGTCGGCCCATGACCCGACCGTCTGGAACGCGACGATCGCGCCCTACCAGCGCTACCGCGAGTACTTCGGCTTGCTGCTTGAGACAGGCGCAGCCGAGGGCTCGATCCGGCAAGCCGACCCCAAGACTGCCGGACCCGCGCTGATGGCGCTGGTCATCGGGGTGTTGCTGCAAGGATTGATGGATCCGTCTGGCGCCGATTGGCCCGATGTCATGGAGCGGGGAGTCGCCGCGTTGGTACGAGGGATGCAGGTAGAGGGATAACATGCGGATACTGTTGACAGGAGCGTTCGGCAATGTAGGACTCAGCGCGCTGGAGGAACTGCTGGCGCGCGGGCATAAGGTGAGATGCTTCGACCTCAGGACACCCGCCAACCTGCGGCTAGCGCGCCGCTATCAGAACAAGGCCGAGGTCTTCTGGGGCGATATGCGTTCGAAGGAAGACGTCGCCGCGGCCGTGCGCGATGTGGACGTGGTGATCCACCTGGCGTTCATCCTCCCGAGGCTCTCGGCCTGTGGCGTCGAATCGGAGAAGGAGCCTGTGCTGGCGCGGCAGGTCAACGTCGGGGGGACGCGCACGCTGATCCGGGCGATGCGGGCGCAGCCCGTTCCGCCGCGCCTGATCTTCTCGTCTTCGCTTCACGTCTACGGCATGACGCAGCAGTTGCCTCCGCCGCGCACGGCCGAAGACCGGCCGCGGCCGGTCGAGCACTACGCCCGGCACAAGGTCATCTGCGAGCGCATGGTCCGAATCTCTGGCCTGCAGTGGAGCATCCTGCGGTTCGGGGCCGTTCTGCCGCTCAGCGTCCAGCCCAACCCCGGGATGTACGATGTTCCGTTGGGGAACCGGATTGAGTTCGTGCACACGCACGACGTCGGCCTAGCGCTGGCGAATGCCGTGGAAAGCGATGCCATCTGGGGCAAGCTGTTGTTGATTGGCGGTGGCCCGTCCTGCCAGCTCACCTACCGCGAGATGATGACCTCACTCATGACCGCCATGGGGATCGGGGCGCTGCCGGACTCGGTGTTCTCGGAGGAGCCATTTGCCACCGACTGGCTCGACACGCGCGAGTCCGAGCGACTGCTGCACTACCAGCAGCGGACACTGGCCGACTTCACGCGGGACGTGGTTGCCCGGCTTGGGCCGCGCCGATTGCTGGCGCGCATCTTCCGGCCGCTTGTCCGCGCCTGGCTGATCCGCCAGTCTCCGTATGTGCAGCAGGCGCGCCGCATGCCGCTGGCAGGCCACGTGGCTGTGGTCACCGGTGCTTCCTCCGGCATCGGCGCGGCCACGGCGCGTCGGCTGGCACGCGAGGGAGCGGCTCTGGCGCTGGTCGCCCGGCGGGGCGATCGTCTGGAGGAGTTGGCGGATGAGATCCGGAGCTCCGGCGGCACCGCGCGCGCCTACGTTGTTGACCTGACCGAAGAAGCGGAGCGCGTGGGCCTGGTCGAGACCATACGGCGCGAACTCGGGCCGATCGATGTGCTGGTCAACAACGCCGGAACGGCATGGTACGGGCTGGGGCAGGATATGGGGTGGGCGACCGCCCGCGACATGGTCCAGCTCAACGCGGCGGCGACGACGCACCTGACCCTGCTTTGCCTGCCCGACATGTTGCGGCGCCTGCACGGCGCCGTGGTCAACATCAGCTCGGTGATCGGGGGCTTCCCCAACCAGGGCGTGGCGGTGTACAGCGGAACGAAGTCGTTCATTGACTCATTCACCACCTCGCTGCACCGCGAGTTGACCGGGACCGGAGTCCGCGTCGGGGTGGTACGGCCGGGGTACGTGGAGACCGAACACTCGCAGCGGTCGGCGGAGCAGCCCGGCGGACATCTGATCCCGGGTAAGCGCTGGGCGGTCAAGCCGGAGCAAGTGGCGCGCTCGGTGGTCTCGATGCTGCGGCACCCGCGCCGAACCATCTACGTCCCAAGCTCGCTGCGCATTGTGCCCTGGCTTGAACTGACCTTCGGCTGGTTGATCGACCGCCTTGGCCCGCTGCTGATCCGCCGTCAGCGCCGCCTGGCTCGTCGCGGGCTCGACGCCTGATCGAGCCTGCCCCTCTTGCGCCCGCACACTGAGACTGCCGCGGGGCTTCTGTCGAGCCCGGCAGTCCAGTGTTGCTGGACTTGTGGCCTGGGAGGGCCGTCTCACGTGGAATACGTCTTTCACACACCCATCCCGCTGCCATGGCTTGTGGCGGACACTGTCACGGCACTGGTCAGTTTGCTGGTCGTCGCGTTCATCATCCGCAAGGCCAAGCACCCTGTCTCCGTGATCCTCGAAGGGTTCGCGTTCGTGTTCCTGTACGCCGGCCTGTTTGAGAACTTTGCCGTCGTCAACGGCTGGTACGTCTACGGAAGATCCCTGCTCATGTTCGGCGATGTTCCCCTGTCCGTTCCACTGATTGAGATGGATGTGTTCCTTGTTGGATTGTGGCTGCTCCAGAAGATGGACGTGCCTGACTGGTGCAAGCCATTCATACTGGGTTTGTTCGGAATGCTGCAGGACTTCTCGCTTGATCCGGTCGCCGTCCGGCAGGTGTTCACGGTCAACGGCGTCACGAGTGGCCGGTGGACGTGGCTGCTTGAACCGGGCATGGCCAACATCCTGTCCACCATCCCGGTCTACAACTTCCCGGGCTGGATGTTGATCATGATGTACGCGACGATCTACGTCCTGCTCGGCCGCCGGTGGTTCCGGCGCTCAGGCTACAAGCCGGCCATCGGCTATCTATACCCGTTCATCGCCTTGCTCCTCGCGATGACCACGATGGTCACTCCTCTCTCGAGCTTCCTGCTCTGGCTTCAGCCATTCTTTGCCAAGGGAAGCCAGGCCGAATGGATCATGCTTGCGTTTCATCTGGCTTTCCCCTGTCTGCTCCTGCTCCTCTTCTGGCGAGGCAGGATGAAGTCAGCGGTGAGTCTGACAGGCGATCTGCCCATCTTCGCGGTGGCGGTCGTGTTTCATCTGATGGACATAGGGGCCGCACTGGCCGGCGGTTTTTCGGAGGTGCTGCCGCTCGTGGTGGCGAGCAGCGTGGCGCACATCGCGCTGCTTGGGTTGATCTACTACCTGGGCAGGCGTGTCAAGTCAGAGCCTCGCGTGGACATGTGTTTCGTAGGGCCGTGATGCCCTGCCTTCGCCAACGCACACGTCAGAATGACACAACCCCGGCCCATGGTGCGCCGGGGTTGTATGTAGTAGTCGGAGAGCCGGGAAGGACATCAATCCATGTATCGGGCTGCGAACTCGCGCAGCTATCAGCCGCCGACGCCGAGCCCTTTGAGCAGGACGCCCACGATGTAGGCCACCCCGGCAGCCGCCCCGCCGACGACGAGCATTTCCAGCCCGCTCTTGAGGAAGTTGCGCTCGGTGACCCTCACCTTCGCTGCCCCCAACGCGAACAGTCCCACAGCCGACAGCCCGAGCGATACAGGGAAGGACACCTCGGCCGGTATCGGAACGGCAAGCCCGATCAGGTAGACCAGGAGAGGGAGGACGCCGGCGAGGACAAAGGATCCGAGTGTGGCGAGGGCGCTGGTCATGGGGTTGCGCTCGTCCTTCATCATCCCCAGCTCCTCGACCATCATCGTCCTCACCCACAGCTCCGGCTTCTGCGTCTGGATATCCACCAACCGGTTGGTGTCCTCATCGGAGTAGCCCTTGGCGCGATAGATCTCGATCAGTTCGCTGCGCTCGCCCTTGGGGAAGTGCTCGACCTCCCATGCTTCGCGCTGGTACTCGCGATCGTAGTATTCCTGCTCGATCTTGGATGGCAGGTAGGCGCCGACCGCCATGGAGAACCCGTCTGCGAACAGGTTCGCCAGGCCGAGGATGAGCACCACGCTGCTTCCCAGTTGGGCACCCGCCACGCCGCTCACCACGGCGAACGTGGTGACAATCCCGTCCAGCCCGCCGTAAACCATGTCGCCCATGTAGGCGTGGCTGGGAGCGCCATGCTCTTCGCGCGCTGCGACAGCAATGCGGTCCGCTGTGTGCGCGGCGGCCGAGCTGCTGAGGTCGCCCGTGCGGTACGCCTCGCGTGCTTGATCGAGGCGCTTCATCAGACTCATGTGTCAACCTCCACGTTTGCGCAACGTCACGCGGGTCTGCCAGGACCCAGCGCCGCCAGACTCGCTTGCATGACCTGCTAGGCGCCGGGCGCGGCGGCGGACGAGGGCTGTCTCACCTCGCGCCGGTGCATCCGGAGGAACATGGCTGCTGAGAGCGTGCCGATGATCGCCGAGGCATACCACACCCAGCGCGGGTCGTAGTTGTCCATCACCACACCCGCAGCCAGCGGCGCCAGCGCGCCCGGGGGGACCCAGGCGAAGCCGAAGACGGCCATGTATCGCCCGCGCATGTCCTCCGGAGCCATGCGGGCCACCAGGGCCTGCATCACCGGCGCCACCAGCATCTCGCCTATCGTCAGGACGACCATCGCGATCACGAACCACGCCATGGTTGTTGCCGGACCATACAGCCCGAAGCCGATGGCGTACAGCATGGTGCCGATGACCATGATCAGGAAGGCGGGCCGCTTCTCGATTCGGCGCGTGATCCAGAACTGCATCACCACGACCATGGCGGCGTTCAGGCTGAGCAAGAGGCCATAGCCTTGCGTGGCGACGCCGTGCGAGTCCCTCAGGTACACGCCCAGCGTGGTGCCCATCTGCGTGTAGACGAAGCCCTGCAGCATGCAGGCCAGAATGAAGAACATGAAGGTGGCGTCCCTCAGAGGAATGGCATAGCCGCCGAAGGTCCGGGCCATTGACTCGTGCGGCTGTTGGCTAATCCGTTGAGGACGCGTTTCTGGCAGGAAGAAGATGACGATCAAGGTCGTGATCCCGCTGGCGACCGCGTCGGCGATGAAAAGGAGCAAGTAGGAGCGCGAGGCCAGCAGGCCGCCGATGGCCGGGCCGATCACCACCGCCAGGTTGAAGATCACGCGAATCATGCCGAACCCGCTGGCGCGCTGCTCTTCGGGAAGGATATCTGCCATGGCGGCCTGATAGGCCGGCCCACCCACCTCGGCCAGGAAACCCACCAGCACGGCCAGGACATAGAAGCCCCTCCAGCGACTCGATGAAGCCCATCATCAGCGTGCTGACCGCCGTGGTGGTCAGGCTGAAGACAATGACCCACTTGCGCCCGAACCGGTCTGCCAGCGCGCCGCCGATCAGGCCACCGAAGATGCTCGGCACCGACCACAACATGAACAGGATTCCGACCTCGGTCATCCCGACGCCGAACTTGCTGGTGATGTAGAGCGCGAAGAACGGATAGATGAGCGTGCCGCCCAGCCGGTCGATGAAAGTCACAACGGCGATGGTCCAGAAGGTGCGGGGGTATTCGTTGTAGACGCGTTTGGCGGCATGAACGGGTCGCAGCAGGCTCATGGCACCCTCTGGGTTCGCTCGGCGATCAGCATGATCTCGTACTCCTCCGGGTCCAGCGGCCTGTGACCCCAGTTGCCAGCCGTGCCTCCGCCGATGTGTTCAATGGCGAAGCCCGCCGCTTCGAACAGGGCCTGCAGATCCTCGGACCGATGGCCGTGTTCGCAGACAACGACTTCGCTGTGCCCGGTGCCAGACTCCCATTCCATCGAATGGCGCTTGGTCAACGTCGCAGGGTCGAATGCCCCGGCGGCGATGTCCTCCGCGCCGTATTGGCGGAGCAGCCGCAGGCCGTTGAGGGCGGTGAGGACGAGACGTGCCCCCGGGCGCAGGCAGCGCGCCAGGTTCCGGGCAATCGCCTCATCGTGTGCGATTGGATCCTCCCCATCGCCGGCCAATCCGAAGGAGCCCTCGCACAGGCAGATGGCTCCGTCGAAGCTTGCTGGCGCGGCGAAGCGCGTGGCATCTGCCTGGATCCAGTCCACTGAGACGCCCGCCGCCTGAGCGGCAGCCTGCGCCTGGCGCAGCATGCCGCGCGACAGGTCAACCCCCACCATACGGAAGCCGCGGTGTGCCAGTTCGACGGAATGCCGTCCAGTGCCGCATCCCAGGTCCAGCAGCCGTGCGCCGGGTCCCAGGCGCAGCTCGCGCACCAGGAACTCCACCTCAGCTATGGTGTTCCGCGTGAACACGTTCTGCAAGTAGAACGGCGCGTGCCCATCAAAGACGGCACGCCAGCCTTCGTTCGCGCTCATTCCCGACCTTGTCCGGCGACCTGCGTGGCAAACAGGAGCCTGAGAGGGCGCACTGGCGAAATGAGCGCGTATTATCCCGCGGATGCGTCAGTGGTCGGCACATGGCCAAAGCAGAGTGCGGCCACGACATGGCATGCCGCAGCCGGGCGCGGGATCGCGTGATGCGGACTAGTAGAGGTCAGTAGGGGTGGGGAGCTAGCTCGCCAGCGCCCTAACCTCGGCCGCGTTCTCGAGCTGCAGTGCTCTCTCCGCTATGCGCTGCGCCTCCGGCGATCGCAGCTGCCGGATCTGCTGCTTGGCTGCCGGAATCGCCCCTGGCGCCATGCTCAACTCGTCGACGCCCAGCCCGACCAGGATGGAGATGGCCTGCGGGTCAGCGGCGACCTCCCCGCACACGCCCGCCCACTTGCCGGCGGAGTGAGCTGCATCGACGACGATCTTGATCTGACGCAGAACTGCCGGGTGACAGGCGTCATACAGCTCGGCGACGTGAGCGTTCCCGCGCTCAGCCGCGAGCGTGTACTGTGTCAGGTCGTTGGTGCCGATGCTGACGAAGTCGACTTCGGGGAGCAGGTGCTCAATGCCCAGGGCTGCGGCGGGCGTCTCGATCATAATGCCGAGGGGCACGTCCGCGTTTTCGTCGCGCAGGCCTACTTCGCTGCGCGCTTGGTTGAGAAGGACACGGGCGCGACGAATCTCATCGCGCGTCGTCACCATTGGCAGGAGGATGTGTAGCTTCCCGGTGGCGCTTGAACGATAGAGGGCACGCGCTTGTGCGAGGAACAGGTCCGGATGGCGGAGTGATCGCCGAAGGCCTCGCTCGCCCAGATAGGGATTGGCCTCGGAAAGCTCCGGTAGGTAAGGAACCGGCTTGTCGCCCCCAATGTCGAGCGTGCGGACGATCACGCGCATCCCGGCCATCGCTGAGAGAACTGCCCGGTAGGCCTCCTCCTGGTCGGCCTCGGAGGGAGGCGTTGCGCGGCCGAGGAACAGGAACTCCGTGCGCAGTACGCCGACGCCTTCGGCTCCCAGTCGCACCGCATGCGCGAGCTCGTCCATGCGGCCGATGTTGGCCACGACCTCGATGGTCCGTCCATCGATGGTGGTCGCCGGCATGTGACAGGCCGCCCGGGCCGCGGCCTGCGCCGCGCGCTCGGCGGCTGCCTGCGCATCCAGCTCAGCCCGACGGGCTGCGGTGAGTGTCGGGAACACCAGGCCGCGAGTGCCGTCCAGGCCGATCACTTGTCCATCCGCGATCCCGAGCACCGCGGGTCCCAGGCCGACCACCATGGGAATCCCAAGGGCGCGGGCCAGGATGCAGGCGTGGCTGTTGGGGGCGCTGTACGCGGCTGCCAGTCCCAGGGCGGTCGACGGATCGAGCTGAGCCACGTCGGAGGGCACGATGTCAGCGGCAACCAGGATCGATGGCTCGCGCAGAAAGGCGGAGCCTAGCGTCCCGCCAGACAGGATGAGCAGGACGCGCCGTGCCACATCCCGCACATCCGAGGCG
>JAPLGR010000013.1 GCA_026390045.1 Chloroflexota bacterium
GATGCGGACGTGCGCCGTGGCGCGGTCGGCTTGCAGTTGCGCCAGCCAGTTCAGGCGCGTGGCCGTCATGAAACGCTCACGGTCCCGATTCACCGGCTCGTACAAGCGGTGCAGGGTGGAATAGCCCGTGCCGTCCCAACCGGGCGCGCTGGCGTGGCTCGGCCAGGTCACGCTGTTGCCCACGGGCCACTCCTGGCCCACTTGGATGATGTACGCGCAGTGCCCGGGCTGGCCGATGGCCGCCGACGGGATGCCGTGGGCCTGGGCCGTTGCCGAGCCGTACGTGGACACCGTGCCGCACACGCCCCCCACCCGCCGATGCGCCGGGAATGGCCGATTCCCGGTGCCCGTGCCGTGCACATGCGTCCACGGGGCGATGTAGTTCCACTGGTCCTGGACCGAGACGCCGTACACGTTGAAGCTGACGTACCGGACGCCGCCGTGCGCGCCCAGGTAATCCCGGAGTCGGGTCTGGCGGTCGTCGAGGAGAAATTGAAAATCCCTCGCCGTGCCGTAGGTCGGCACGGCCCAGCGCATCCCGCGTACGTCCAAGCCCTCGAAGCTGATGTGCATCAGGCCATCCCGCAGCGCCCATTGGACGTGCCCGAACCGGTCCACCAGCCGGTACCGCGAACCCTTGTCCCATTGCAGCGCCAGCGCGGTGGCCAGACGCTGGTTCAACGGCTGCTCCAGTCCCGCACCGTATCGGCTCAGTACGTAGAGGTTCTCCAACGCCTGCGGCCAGTCGGCCTTGTCGGACGCCAGGAACGACTCCATCCAGTCTGTGTCTTTGAAGAATCCCACCAGAAACGCCGCCCCGCCCTCGCGCGTGGCGACGTCCTCCACCTTCTCCCCGCCGCAGAGGCGAATCACTGTGTACTGCGCCATGCTCGCGCGCAGAGCGGGGGAATCGACAACTCGCCCCATGCCGGCAGAGCCCTGCGACGCCTCGGTCATCAGATGGTCGCCGAGTTTCTGCTGCATCGCGTGGATCTCGCCGCGCGCCAGCATTCGGGAGACCTCATCCGTCGCCGCGGGTCTTTTCGCGACGGCGGGCGCCGGAGGCAGTTGCGGTTCGACCCCGAAGCTGCCGCTGATGTCGGTGTGGCCCTCGGCAGCTTCCGCCTCCACCCGCAAGACCAGTTTCCGGTCGGCACGCCAGTCCTTCAGATCCAAATCCACTTCCACCGAGCCGCGTCCAGGGCCGAGATCGGCTGCCGGTTTGGCCTCCGACAGGACTGTCGCGCCATCCAGCAATGCGATGCGCCGGATCTTCAAAGCATCTTTCCCGCCTGCGCAGGTCATGCGGAACTTGTACGACCCGGCATGGTCGAAGAAGCAGGCCGTGTCGGTCATGTCCCAGCAGTTTAGGCCGGGCTTGACCTGTCTGGCGCCCCAGCCGTAGGTCAGCATCGGCACCGCGGAGCGGTGGCGCAGGCCAAGATCGCCTATCGCGCCGATGCCCCAGAAGGTGTCGGAGTCAAACGCCGCGATCTCACGCTGCACATCGAATCGCTGTTCCTCGTGCTTCGGCCAACGTGCATAGACGTGGTACTTGGCGATCATGATGCGCTGGATGCGCTCGTGGTCGAGTACACGGTTTCGCGGGTCTTTCAACTCCTTGTCGATCCGGGCGAGTGCTTCCTCGTAGTCCGCGTCGGCCAGATCCTTCTTCTCCAATGCCTTCGCCCAACTCGGCTCGGTCCATGGCACGCCGTCGCGGGGGTCGCCCCCGAAACCGAGCCACCGGACCACGCCGCTTTGGTCCTTGGGATCGGCCGCTCGGATCTTGTCGTGGATGAATTTGTAGCAGTTCTCATTGCCGGCCCAGTTGGCGAAGCCCAGCAGTTCCAGGCTCTGCCGCAACAACTCCGCCTTCTGAGGACCTTGCGCCGCCTCGGCCTTGGCCCACAACGCGTCTCGCTTCTCGCGTACGGCGCGCAGTTCCTTGACGCGCGCCGCCAGCGTAGCCGGCGTCAGACCCAGCCGCAGCTTGTTCTCGCAGGCCACTGCCCTGCCCTCGCTGTCCATCAGCGCCACCCGCGGGCAGTAGGTGGTGTCCCACCAGGAAAACTTCCTGTTCTTGGATTTCAACCCCTGCGCGCCGGCCACCCGCGCGATGTCGTCCGCAAGAGCCGGGGCCCGCAACACCGCCGCCCGCACGCATCCGGGCACGTGCTGTCCCCATTGGCTGCGGCAGATGAGCCGCACGGTCAGTTCCGCCCCGGCCGGGACTGGTTCTCCCATGGTCAGCAGGAGCGTGCGGCGGCGATGATGGTGACCGGCTGCGTTCCACAGGTTATCGCCTTTGTCGCTGACGCCATCGATAGCCTGCCACGCACCCCAACTGCCTTCGAACGCACTGGCCCACGCCGCCACCAGTTTGATCGCGTTCTTGCCGGACTCCGCTTCCACCTCGGAAACCGCGAAGTTGCCGTTGCTCGCCCGGCCGGGACCGTTGCCAGGCAGGCTGGGGTCGGTGGGGAAATCCAGCCGAAGCACCTGCCCGCCGCCGGCCGTTTTCATTTTCAGCGTCAGCGTATCCTGCGCGGGATTGTCGCCCCCCGCCAGCCACGCCCCATCGTCGCGCCGCTTGAAGGTCACGCCGCCCTGCGCTTGGGCCGCCGTCACTTCGTCGGCCGGCAGCGGCGCCGGATCGTCCGTCAACTTGGCCAATCGCAACGGGGGCGAATCGTCGGCCTGGACACCGGAGCGGGCGTCAAGCTTCGGGGAATAGGGCCCCCGCAGGGCGCGGCTGCCCTCCACCTCGGGGAGATCCACGGCCACCAGAATGAACCTGTCGCCGAGGGCCCTCGCGAATTCGTCCTTGAGCCAGATGTCGTCGTACAGCATTTCGCCCAGCCGGTTCCAGTCACTGCCGCGTTGCAGGACCACGATATCCTTGCCGGTCGCCTTCGCTCGGGCCAGCGCTTCCTCGTAATGCGCCGCACGCTCGGCCTGTGCTCCAGTCGGCATGGAGCCAACCGCGTTCCTGACGGGCGAATCGAAGACGACGTTGGGCTGGTCAACGGCGACAGCCAGTGAGGTGACGATGCCCAGCAGGATCAGGACGAAGCGGACAGATCGCGAATAGAAGAAGGATTCCATGGCGTACATCCTTTCGATGTCCCGCTGTTATACCCGCTCCGGCGGCGAACCGGAAGAATTCCTGTTGCG
>JAPLGR010000340.1 GCA_026390045.1 Chloroflexota bacterium
CAGTGCCCGACGATCTTTGTCGCCACGCGCGGCAAGCCCTGGACGCGTGAGAACCTGCGGGCCATGCTCTACCGCCTGGGCGACAAGGCCGGCGTGCCGGTCTCCCCCCATGACTTCCGGCGCGGGGCCTGCACCGACGCAATCCGCAAAGGCATGAGCACGATCACCGCTCAGCGGGCCGGGGGCTGGTCCTCGCCGCTGATGGTGGCCAGATACGCCGGCGCGTTGTCGACCGATGACGTGCGCGCCGCGCTGGAGCGGGTAGCATGACCCAATCCGTTGGTTGTGGGTTCGATTCCCGCCAGGGGCGCAGGCGGGACAGGCCGGGCAGAAGTACGCGCCCGGCCTGCTTATTACGGAAGGGCGATGTGCATCTCTCGCCTATGCGCCTGCGTGAGCCGTCTTATGCTGCGGTCGGGGTTTGCCGGATGCCGAGCTTTCTCCCGATCGATCCCTCCAGGGCGTGCCGAGCCAAGCAAGCAGGAAGTAGTCCAGGCCGAAGTGGCCGGCCACCTTCCAGGCCAGGATCAGTCCGACAGACAAGACGAAGAACATCGGGTTCACGCTGGCCGATCCGGCCATCATGAAGCTCCAATTCATGAAGCCCCCGAAGAACGCGGCGATCCCGGTGAAGGCGCCCAGGATGAGCGCCACCCCAACAAGCAGCTCGCCAGCGACGACCAGCTTGGAGAACCAGGGCCAAGCCTGGGCATTGAGCATCGCCTGCAGGAACTGGCGATACCAGTCGAACGCGATCGGCGGCCGGCCTGTCTCGGGGATGCTGACGGCATTCGTCCAGAAGCCCTTGAGCGCTACTCCTGTCTGGGTCCACGCGGGATTGGACATCTTTCCCCACCCGGATTCCAGCCACTGCCACCCGAGCCACACACGGAGGGGGAGCCAGAAGAGGCCTGCCAGAGGGTTGGCCAGCAGGGCTTTCGCAATTGGCGGATCGTTGACCACTCGACTGCGGGAAACACGGGAAGGCGTCATCTTGGACCTCCATTGTCCTATATCCATCCCGGAGTTTAGCACAGGAGGCCGCGTCGGTGAATGATGGTTTCGTGAGAAGAGGAGGGGGTAGCTCGCTGGTGCGCACTGGCTGAGGCGTACTGGGAGGTGTCAGGTGTGGCGCAAACCAGCGGCCGGCGCCGGGGGGATCGCAGGCGAGGCGTGGTTGACCCGCAGGGAAAGGGTCTCTATTCAGGCGTCGGCGGGAGGCTGTCGGATGGCTGGCTTGGTGACGGGGGCCCAAGAACCTCGGCCACTTCGACCAGCGCAACCTCCAGGCAGAACTTGGCGCTGTTTAACCTGCGGAGCGCATGGGTGAGCTTCTGTTCGCTCACGACGACGTCGCCCCTCTTGATGCCTTTGCTTGCGATCTCGAGTTGCGCCCGGACTTCATTCACTCGGAGGTAGAGCTCAGGGAAATCCCCGACAACAATGCGCCGCATGCGCGCGGCGAGCGTGTCGAGGACTCTACGCTGCTCCTGATCCAACTTCGCAAGCTCGTCAGACTCGGCCGTTGTTCCTGGTTTGCCCATCATTGGGTCACCCCGCGACAAGGCGAGACACTCTCCATCATAGCACCTGCGGGAATCATCGCGGAGGCAGCCGCGCGTGCCGTATCAGCTGTCCTTTCTGGTCTGGGTTTCGCCTGCGGCGGGGACCCGGTTGATGGGAGTCTTGCTCGACGGAGAGTCGACAGGGCCCGCTGATAGGGGCGGCACGCACGGCTCAGAAAGCGCCCGTGGACAGGGCTGCGCCATGACCAGGGCCACGTTGTACATGCCCAGAGCCTCGCGCACTGCCCGGTACTCCGCCTCGCGCCGAAGGATCTCTTCGCTTCTCATGCCGCTATCTCCCCGGGTTGGTGGGCCGCCAACCCTATCGACTGCATAGTAGACGCGCCGGGGAACGTTGGCATCACTTCCGCGGGGGACCTCGATGCGGGAGATTGGAGAGGCACCACTTCACAATTCGCGAAGCCGCGTGCCGGAAGGTCGGGACATCTTGGCCGGACCGGGATCCCCACAGCGGTGTAGAGAGCGGATGACTAGTCCTCACCGGCTAGGGCGCGCGCCCGGCGCCAGGGCGGCAAGTCTTCCTTGTCGGCCAGCGCCTCGCGCATCTCGAAGATCTGATCACGCATGCTGGCAG
>JAPLGR010000517.1 GCA_026390045.1 Chloroflexota bacterium
ATGGGAAACTCTGTTCCAGTCAGAAGGTCAAAGCCGTATATGTCGGTGTCTGTCCCACGATTGTCAGCCCATACAATGATGTTGCCACTGATCGCCGGCCCGAACTGGTCATTGGCTGCGCTACCCCAACTTCGCCAGTTGGGGTGAAGCGAATTCTTTTTTCGGGCGGTGGCGGGCCGGGTGGAGGGGCGTGGACACCAGTTCTTGTGCTTTGGACCCGCGATTGTCGGTCCGGCGGCGGCGTGAGCGGATGCCCGGAGCGCCGGAATCGATGTAGTGAAGACCAAGTGGGTTGATCCGCTGGATGGTCCGAGCACAATGGGGGCATGTTCATTCGACCATGCTACCGGCTCAAGGACGGCAAGCGTCACGCGTACTGGGCGCTGGTCGAGTCGGTTCGCACGACTCGCGGCCCGCGGCAGCGGGTCGTGGCGTACCTGGGGCAGGCGGCCCCGCGACGCCGGCGGGGAGTCAAGCGGGCGGCCGGCTCCGCGGCAGAGCCTTCTCTTCTGGAAGACTCCCAAGCCCAATGGGTCGAGGTGGACGCCAGGCGGGTCCGGCTGGAGCGGTGCCTGGACTTCGGCGGCCCGTGGCTGGGCCTGCAGGTCCTGCGCAAGCTGGAGCTGATAGACTTCCTGGAGGAGATCATGCCTGCCGGCCGGGAGGACATCCCCTGGCCGGCGATGGCGATGGTGCTGGTCCTGTGCCGACTCTGCCAGCCCTCCAGCGAGCTGCACATTGCCGAGCACCTCTATGCGCAGACAGCGATCGCCGACCTGTTGGGCGTGCCGGCCGGCAAGATTAACGAGCAGCGTCTCTATCGCGCCTTGGACAAGCTGCTGGTGCACAAGGAAGCCCTGGAGGTCTTCCTGAAGAACCAGCTGGGCAACCTGTTCGACCTGAAGTACGACCTGCTGCTCTACGACGTGACCAGCACGTACTTTGAAGGTCTGGCTTTGGGCAATCCCAAGGCCCAGTACGGCTACAGCCGCGACCACCGGGGCGACTGCAAGCAGGTGTGCATCGCGCTGGTGGTAACCAAGGAAGGGCTGCCGGTGGGCTACAAGACCTTCGCGGGCAACCGTGCGGACGTTACGACGATGGAAGAGGTCGTCGAGACGATGGAGGACCGCTACGGGCATGCCGACCGCATCTGGGTCATGGATCGCGGGATGATCAGCCAGGACAACATGGAGTTCCTCCGCGAGGGCGGCCGGCGGTACATCGTGGGCACGCCCAAGGGGATGCTCAAGAAGTTCCAGCGGCAGCTGCTGTCCCAAGATTGGCAGGCGGTTCACAAGGGCCTGGAGGTGCAGCTGGTGCCCTCGCCAGATGGGCAGGAGACGTTCATCCTGTGCCGCAGCCAGGACCGTGCCGCCAAAGAGAAGGCGATGCACGAGCGGTTCGAGCGGCGGATCGAGGAGGGGCTTGCGAAGCTGGAGCAGGCCTGCCTCCGCAAGAAACACCGGCCGGTGACCATCGCCAAGCGGCTGGGACAACTGCTGGGACGCAACAGCCGCTCGGCGGGCGGATTCGAGACGGACGTGATCGCAGGGCCTGACGGCTCGGCGCGGCTGGTCTGGCGCAGGGTGGAGACCTGGCGCAAGTGGGCGGAGCTGTCCGAAGGCTGCTACCTGCTGCGGAGCAACGTCTCGGACTGGTCGGCCCCGGACCTCTGGCAGGCCTACATGCACCTGACGGATGCGGAGGAGGCGTTCAAGATCCACAAGAACGACCTGTCGATCCGACCGGTCTGGCACCAGAAGGAGCACCGCGTCGATGCGCACATCCTGGTGTGCTTCCTGGCGTACGTGGTCTGGAAGACGCTGGGGCAGATGTGCCAGCGGGCAGGGCTGGGCGATGAGCCGCGGCGGGTACTGGAAGAACTGGGCCGCATCCGCCTGGTGGACGTGGTCCTTCCGACCCGCGACGGTACAGACATCCGCAGGCGATGCGTCACCAGGCCGGACGACCACCAGTCGATCCTGCTGCACCAACTGGGCCTGAACCTCCCCGCCAGCCTGGCCATCGCCGACGAGAAGTTAACGGCCGTGTAGTGAAGACTTCAGGGTTCCGCGCATTGGGAATCAACGACTTACGTTCGCAACTGGCGAAGTTGGGCTACAGATCAGTAGCTCCTGCCCCGTAACCAGATTCGTGGAGTAGATGTCACCGGTGTCACTACGTGCATCCTTCCAGACCACTGTGTGACCATCGATTCTTGGCGAGATTTGGATACCTAGGGCAGTACATATTGGAAACTCATTCCCGGAAACCAAATCCTTGCCGTAGATAGATATCTCCCCATCACGACCATCCTTCCAGACCACCGTATTGCCCGCAATCCAGGCCTCAACCTCGTGGTTAATGTCTCCAGCCGTCGTGACGAAGAACTCCTGGCCAGTGGCCAGACTTTTCCCATAGATGTCTTGTCTGCCATTGCGGGTATCTGACCATACGATCATGTCTGTACCCACGCACGGCGCCCACTGTCCACCTATCGCAGTGCAAACGGCCGTGACCTGACCAGTTGAAAGATCCTCTGCAAATATATGGGACGTACTGCCCTGTCCTGTACCATCGAAGTTCCTCCACGCGACAATGTTGCCATTGATCGACGGCATGTCGCCACCATCCCCGCTGGTCCATATTGGATATTCTGTTCGTGTGTCCAGATCGTAGCCATATATTACTGACAACTGTGGTCCACGGTGGTCACTCCACACCACGGTATTGCCGCTGATGCGAGGCCACCATTGCTGCGATGTCTGAAT
>JAPLGR010000548.1 GCA_026390045.1 Chloroflexota bacterium
TCTCTGAAACACCGGCCGCCACGTCTGCCAAGTCCGCCGGGTCATACAGAATAAACTGTGCATCCCAGCGCGTCGTCCACCAGCCGCGGTAGTCCGTGTGGCCTGCGCACTCCACCAGATCCGACTCTGGGCAGGGTGTGCCGTCGGCCATGCGGCACACGGTAAACGTCCCGACCATCTCGCCATCCACACACGGCTCGTCGGGGCCGGAAGGATTCATGTAGCCGTACCAGTACTGTGTCCCCGTACCCTTGTTCCCGGCGAACAGCACGGCCGATTCGCCTGACGCAGTCGTCAGCCAGGCAGCGCCTTCCCATTGATCCGGATGCTGGTAGCCCGCCAGCGCGTGCTCGAATGTCTCGGTGACTTCGGAGCTCTCGTAGCGCAGCAGCGTCACAACCGGCAGCGTCGCGCCTTCCTCGGCCGGCGTCCCGCTGTCACTTGTCCAAGGACGGTAGGCGTAGACCGCCGGGCCCATGCCGGACCAGCCTCCGTCGCGGAAGCGCCCGGTGCCCACCGGACTGCCACCGGTGTACGCCTCGGCCCATGCGGCCGGGATCTCGAGCATGTAACCGTTCACGCTGTACGGGAGCGGCACGTCGAGAGACCACGGTCCGGCCAGCTGCGGATCGTCAAGTGCCGGATCGAACCACGCATGCGTGGCGAAGGGATTGTCAGGTTGGAGATGCTGACCCCACGTCAGGTGCACCTTCGCTCCCGTGGCCGGATGATCGAGATACAGCATGCCAACCCGCGGGAGCTCGTCCAGTCCTTCAAAGAATCCGGCGGCGACGTCCGTCAATCCCTGCACGAACTCTGATCGATTCAGCTCCTCAATGGAGTCGGCGCGGATCGGGACCGGGATGTCGACTTCCGCCACCTGATTGCCATTGGGTAATTCGCCGTAGGGCAACCGGTCGTGCCCGGTGATGAACAGCGAGCCAGGGAATCCATCCTGCGCGCCATCCGGGTCGCCATCCGGCCGATAGGTCATCGCCCCACCGCCGTAGGCGAACGTGTCGGGCCGGTCGCCGCCCTCCGACAGCCGGAACGCGCCCATGTACTCAAACTGCTCAGGACGGATCACCGGGCCAGAAGGGATACTCGTGACAGCGGCCTGCGCATCCGGCTCGACTTCGACGGTTGCCGAGGGAGCCTCTGCCTTGTCCTCTGCCGGAGCAAGCGAGATCGAATTGCAGCCGAGCGACAGCGCCAGGATCACCATACCGATCAGCGCGCATCGAATGGGCAGACGCTTCATGTCCGCCTCCTCTAGCAAACGATGTCTCGATGATGAGGGAAACCCGCGGGCAACCGGTGCCGCGGACTGTCCAGGGCGGGTGAAACAGGAAACCTAGGTGCCTTTGCCCTCGCGCAGCTTGAGCCGCACGTCCACGGCGACCGCTCCGCCCTTCCCCGGAAGGACCCGCAGCGGATTCACCTCGATCTCAGAAATCTCTGGCAGATCCTCCGTAAGCTGCGCCAGGCGCACCACAGCATCCAGCGCCGCAGCGCGATCACCAGCCGGGATGTTGCGGAAGCCGCGCATCCGGCGCCCGGCCCACGTGGCATCCAGTAGAGAATCGGCCTCCCTTGGCGTCAGCGGCGCCAACGCGAAGGCGACATCCTTCAGTCCCTCAACCTCCACGCCTCCGGATCCGAACATCACCAGCGGGCCAAACTGCTCGTCGCGCACGACGCCGACGATCACTTCCTGCCCGGGCGGCAGCATGGGCTGCACGGTGACCCCGTTGATCTTCGCCTGAGGACGCGCGGCGCGCGCCTGCGCCACCATGCGCTCGAACGCCTGACGAACGCCGGACTCATCCTTCACATCCAGCGCCACTCCGCCGACATCCGACTTGTGGGGTATGTCGGGCGAGGCGATCTTGAGCGCCACGGGGTACCCGAGCTTGCGGGCCGCGGCGGCCGCCTGCGCGGCGTGGTGGGCCAGGATCTCCTCGGGCACCGGGATGCTGTAGGCGAGCGCGACCTGCGCGGCCGAAGCCGCATCGAGGAAGCCGTCCTCACCGCGCGTCCCGTGCTCCAGCGCGCGCCGGGCGGCCTCCGGACGAATCCGTTTCAGCGCCGGCGCTTGTTCGATCGGTGTGGCCAGTGCTTCGCTGCGATCGGCCAAGACACTCATGGCTGAGGCTGCTCGTTCCGGGAAGCGATAGTCCGGGACGCGGGATT
>JAPLGR010000028.1 GCA_026390045.1 Chloroflexota bacterium
CTCCCACGTGCGCATAGTCACGAAGCGGTATGTCGCGCAGCAGCCACGAGACCAAGAAAGCCACGACGATGAGCGGCACGGCCCACAGAAAGACCATGTGCAGGGAGTTAGCGAAGGACTGAATAACGTCGGCATGGATGGCTGGTGGCAGTGCCTTAAGCTGCTCGGGGCTGGCCGTCAACGTGCGCCGGCTGAACTGGCCCAGCGCCTCGGCGGGGATGGTCCGCGTCAGCTCGTAGCTCAACCGGTTGTTCAGGATCGAACCGAAGATAGCGATGCCGAAGGCGGACCCCAGGGAGCGAAACAGGTTGATCCCCGCTGTCCCCGCGCCCAAGTCCCGGTGCTGGACGGCGTTCTGCACGGCCAGCACCGGCACCTGCATCACCATTCCCAGACCGACCCCGAGCAACAGCATATAGCCTGCCGCCACCCACGGCGACGTCCCGACGCCCAACCGCGACAGCAGGTAGGTGCCCACGATCATGATCCCTGTCCCAACGATCGGGAACATCCGGTAGCGCCCGATCTTGCTGATGATCTGGCCTGATGCAATCGACATCAAGACAACTCCCATCATCAGGGGGAACAGCCGCAGCCCCGACACAGTGGCGCTTGTCCCCCGCACCACCTGGAAGTAGATGGGGAGATAGGCCACCGCGCCGAACATAGCCATACCAACGATGAACGAGATCGAGCTGCCCACTGAGAATATCCACTCTCGGAACAGCCGCAGCGGCAGCAGGGGCTCCCTGGCCCGCCCCTCCTGCAGCAGGAAGATGCCGAGGAGGATTACACCTGCCACGCCCAGCCCGATGATGGTCGGCGATAGCCAGGCGTACTGGACGCCGCCCCAGGAGGTGAGCAGGAGCAGCGCGCTAACGCCCGACACCATCAGCGCCGCCCCCAGGTAGTCGATCCGGTGGCTCAGCTTCTGGAAGGGGAGGCGCAGGACAGTCGATGTGACGATCAACGCCGCCACTCCGATGGGGATGTTGATGTAGAACACCCAGCGCCAGGTCAGATTGTCGGTGAAGAACCCGCCCAGGAGCGGCCCGGCGACGGCCGACACCCCGAACACGGTACCAATGTATCCCTGGTAGCGTCCCCGCTCTCGCGGCGCCACGATGTCGCCGATAACCGCCTGTGCCATGACCATGATCCCGCCAGCGCCCAGCCCCTGAATGCCCCGAGAAAGGATCAGTTGGATCATGTCCTGTGCGACGCCGGATAGAATGGACCCCACCAGGAAGATGCCGATCGCAGCCTGAAACAGCAGCTTCCGGCCATAGAGGTCGCTCAGCTTCCCGTACAACGGCATGGAAGAGGTGGAGGTCAGCAGATAGGCCGTGATCACCCACGATAGGTGCTGCAGGCCGCCCAGCTCGCCCACGATCGTGGGCAAAGCCGTCGCCACTATCGTCTGATCGAGGGATGCCAGCAGCATCCCTCCCATCAGGCCGATGAACACGATCTGGATCTGCCGGTGGGAGAGCGCGGCTGCGCCGTTGGCGGCGCGCGCGGAATTCGAATTGCTGCTCATTCTCGCTCCAAATCGGGTTCAGGGACCTCCACCAGATCGGCGGCGGCTCGGAATGCTTCCAGGGAGTCCACCAGACGGCGGACCGCCTCCTCTCCCATTCTCGCAAACACACGGGTCAGGTAGGCCAACGCGGCTGCCTCAAGTTCCTCGACGGCCTGACGACCGGCGGGGGTAAGGGCGACGTGGACCACCCTGTGATCATCTACGTCATGTTCCCGCTCCAGCAGCCCCCGGCAGACCAAGCGGTCGGTGAGTCCGGTCACACTGGCCGGCCTTATGCCCAGCTTTTCAGCGAGCTGGCCCACGGAGATGCCTTCCTGTCGGAACAGCAGGTGCATGAGCCGGAGTTGAGGCACCGTCAGCCCCTGATCATCCCAGAGTGCCACCCGTATGGGATCGGTTACCAGGATGGCCCGGACGTATGCCCTGATCGCGGATTCTGTCAGAGATGGTTCCATACTCTGTGTCTGCCCTAAGACCGGCCGAACGCTAAAAGGGAAGGCGGGCTGCTATGCACGCTATATATTTTAGATGACCCAAAACTTTAGGGCAACCCAAAGGGAGTCCCTTTGCGGCGTGCTCCGGGACCTGCGTTTCCGGCGGCGAATCGAGCGGTCTCCAGTCGTCGTGGCCGGCGCGGGGGCGCTCTTGTATAATGACAGAGGCGCTGCCCTAGGTCTGCGGCTGATCTTGCCGCCCAGCCGGGACGTGATCGCATGCAACTGTTCGACATCTCGCTGCCCGTGCGCTCCGGCATGGTCGTGTATGCCGGCGACTCGGAGGTGCGCCTGGAGCGGTCGCAGACGATCGCCGGCGGGGACAGCTATAACCTGAGCCGGCTAGAGTTCAGCGTTCACACGGGCACCCACATCGACGCGCCCCTCCACTTCATCGAAGGGGCGGCGGGCGTGGAGGGCGTGCCGCTCGATCTCCTGATCGGCCCCGCGCACGTAGTCGATGCCACCGCCATATCGGCCGACATCGATGCGGCGACGCTGCAGCGGCTCGCTATCCCCTCCGGCGTCAGTCGTCTCCTGTTCAAGACCCCGAACTCCCAGCTTTGGGAGCGCGAGGAGTTCTCCCCCGACTTCTTCGGGATCAGGGAGGACGCCGCGCGCGCTCTCGTTTCCTTGGGGGTGCGGCTGGTGGGCGTGGATTACCTATCCGTCGCGCCCATGGCCGACCCGGCGCCCACGCACCGCGTGTTGCTGGAAGCGGGCGTCGTGATCCTGGAGGGCCTCGACCTGCGCGCCGTCGATCCGGGGCCGTATCAATTGATCTGCCTTCCCCTGCTCATCGAAGGGAGCGACGGTGCGCCGGCGCGGGCGCTGTTGTTGCGCTGATAGCGGGCAACTCTGCCCATGATGAGGAGGGACGACGATGGCTCTGAGCATCTGTTCAGATACGTTCGTGACCCTCGCCTGTCTCCAGCCTTCAAGTGTGATCGCTGTCTCCTCTCAGCAAACGCGGCTACGTCTGCAAGAGGAAGGGAGAGTGCAGAGAGGGATTCTCCCTCTCTGCACTCTCCAAGGGCCGTGAAGATGCGGGGCGCTCACTCAACCCGCTATAGGCCAGCGTTGCGCCGCCGCTAACGCAGCAACA
>JAPLGR010000037.1 GCA_026390045.1 Chloroflexota bacterium
TGATGGCGGGTTTTGCAGGGGCCTACTTCACGCTGGGTTCGGTGGGCAAGTTCGACCAGGTGATGACGGCTGGCCGCGGGTTCATCGCCCTGGCGGCGATGATCTTCGGTAACTGGACCCCGGTCGGGTCGATGATCGCCGGGCTGCTATTCGGTTTCTCGGATTCGCTGGCGGCCAGCCTGGCCGTGCTGGGGGTGAAGATCCCTTCAGAGTTCTTGCTGATGACCCCGTACCTGGTGACGATGATGGTACTGGCCGGTGTCGTCGGGCGCGGGCAGATGCCGGCGGCCGACGGCACACCATATGAGAAGGAGTAGGCCACCCGCGTGACGGGAGGCCGCAAGGGCTGATGGTCTGATCGAGCGCCCGCCGCAGGCGGGCGCTCGCATTCGGCAGACACCATACTGCTTCGAACGAGGAAGGAGTCCTATGCCTCTCACGCCTCGCCAGCGCGTGCTCATGGCACTCAACCGCGAGGAGCCCGATCGTGTGCCGATCATCATTGGCACGAGCAACACCACCACGGTGAAGATCGGAGCCTACAGGCGGCTGAAGTTGCTCCTTGGGATCGAACGCCCCGACCGCTTCATCTACGACTGGCCAGAGCTGGGCTCGGCCGATCCGGACGAGGCCGTGCTCGAACGGCTGCACGGCGATGCGCGCAGCGTGCTGGACCGCTTCCCGGCTGGCATCTACGCTCGCAACAACGCCCGATCGCCGCATTCGCCCTTCATCGACGACTGGGGATCCGGGTCGATCGAGATCGCGCCCGGCAACTGGTATCCGGGTGTCCACCCCATGGCCGAGGCGACAACGCTGGACGACATCGCGCGCTACCCGTGGCCGGACATGGATGACCCCACGCGGGTGGCGCATGTCCGCGGGCGGGCGCGCGAACTGGCGGCGGAGAACCGCTACGCCATCATCGGCACACCATGGCTGCTCTTCCCGCTCGAGCGGGCGTTCGCCATGCAGGGCATGGACCGTTTCCTGATGAATCTGGTCATGCACCCCGAGTTCGCCCGGGCACTCCTGGAGAAGATCGCAGCCCTGTGCAAACAGCTGATGGGGCACTTCCTGGACGAGCTGGGTGAGGACGTGGACATCATCAAGATCGGCGACGACCTGGGCTCGCAGGACCGGCTGATGGTCTCACCGAAGATGTACCGCCAAGTGCTCAAGCCGATTCACGCCGACTACATCGCCTTCATCCGCCAGCGTACGCCGGCCAAGGTCTTCTTCCACACCGACGGCGACGTCTTCGGCCTGCTGGACGACTTCGTCGAGATCGGCATTGATATCCTCAATCCCATCCAGACCTCGGCTGGCAAGATGGCCAACCTGACGGAGCTCAAGCGCCGCTACGGCCGCAACCTGGTATTCTGCGGCGCCGTGGATACGCATCGCATCCTTCCGTCTGGGACGCCCGACGAGGTGCGCCAGGAAGTCCGGCGCGTCATCGACCTGCTGGGTCAGGACGGGGGCTACATGCTTGCTTCGGTCCACACCATCATGGACGAAGTCCCGCCCGAGAACATCCTGGCGATGGTCGACGAGGCGGTTGAGTACGGTCGTTATCCCCTCAAATGACCCTCGTAGATCTCCAGGGCCAATCCTTCCTTGGGGCCGATTGGCGTGCCAACGGGGAACCTCCGGAAACGGATCTTCTGTACGACGGGCCCGAAGGGGATGCACCAGTGAGAGGGGTTACAGGCTGCGCAGGAGGCGTATCTCAGGCAGCAGGAAGAGTAGCCCAATGCCACCTCCAACGATCGATGCGGCGATAGCCCCGGGAAGTGGTGAGGAGATCGAACTCATGACCGCCCATGCTGCAACTCCGCCCAGCGCGCTTCCGGCGATCATCCGCAGGAGGACGGATCCCTGCCGCAGCACGGCTGGGAACCTCCGGCCGATGAGCGTCAGGAGCAAGAGGGCTTCGATGGTGAAGGCTAGGCTGTTGGCCAGGCCGATGCCGGGTGCTCCCAGCGTTCGGAACAGGCCGATGCCCGCGGCGATGAACACGGCCGTGCTCAGCAGCGAGGCCAGCAGGGGCGTGCGTGCATCCTTTCGGGCGTAGAAAGCGCGCGACGCCACCTCAAGCAGAGAGTGACCTGTGAGGCCAAGCAGGTAGGCGCGCGTCGCCCAAGTCACCAGGTCCGTCCCCGCAGCATCGAACCCGAAAGCCGCCTGCACCAGTGGGCGGATCACGATGCCCAGAACAACGGTGATGGGAAGCGAGAAGGCGAGCAGGACGCGCGCCGCGCGGGTGAGGCTGGACTCGAACGCCTGATCGTCCCCGCGCGCGGCGTGTTCGGACAACGTGGGCAGAAGCGCCGTGCCAAGTGCGGTGCCGATGATCGTCTCCGGCACCTGCATGATCAGCCAGCCAAAGGCCAAAGCGGTCACTGCGCCGACGCCGAGCCGGGAGGCGAGGTTGTCCTGCACAATGAAGATCAGGTTGAAGGTGCCGATGGTCAGGATGCGCGGGCCGAGCAGACGCGAGACCTGACGCAGGCCGGGGTGGTCCAGCGCGAGCCGCGGTGACCAGCGGAACCGGTAGCGCAGCAGACCCGGGATCTGGATCGCCAGGTGGAGACAAGCGCCCACGATCACGCCGAGCACCAGGCCGTGGACCCCCATGCCCGCTGCCGGCAAGTGCAAAGGACCGATGGCAATGCCTTCGGTCGGGGCGAGCACCAGTGCGCCGAAGATCTGGCCGAGATCGTAGAGCACCGGCGCCATGGCGGGCAGCAGGAAGTGTTGGTTTGCCTGCAGGCCGGCCATCACAAGCCCGCTGAGCGAAAAGATCAGCGTGGCGATCAGGTTGAGCCGCATCAGGTCCACCACAAGGGCCTGCAGCTCCGGAGTGAAGCCAGGCGCGATCCCCAGCTCGGATCGCACGATCGGTCCAGAGAAGACAGCGGTGACAATCGCCAGCCCGCCGGTAACCAGGAATGCCCAGTTGCCGATGCGGCTGAACAGATCCCACATCGATGGGCGACCCTGCAGATTGAGGGTTTCTGACAGTACCGGGATCAACGCCAATGCCAGCGCGCCGCCTGAGATCAGAGCGAACAGCAGGTCGGGGAGGTTGTTGGCGGCATTGAACGCGTCGAGTTCGGCGCTGACGCCAAACTGGCGGCCGATGATGATCTGGCGGACGAAGCCCAGGCCCTTGTC
>JAPLGR010000267.1 GCA_026390045.1 Chloroflexota bacterium
TCCCGCTGGCGCATACGCTGGTGGCGCTGCCTTTCGTCGTCCGCAGCCTGACGCCGGCGCTGCGCAGCATCCGACCGCGGCTGCGTCATGCGGCGGCCGTGCTGGGCGCCAACCCTGGACAGGTCGTGACGCACGTCGACCTCCCACTCGTCGGACGAGCGCTGCTCGTCGCGGCGGCCTTCGCCTTCTCCATCTCGCTCGGCGAGTTCGGCGCCACTGCCCTGATCGCCCGCCCCGAGTACCCGACGGTTCCGGTGATGATCTACCGCTTCCTGTCCCAGCCCGGCGCCCTGAACTACGGGCAGGCGCTGGCCCTGAGCACGATCCTGATGGTCGTATGCGCCACCGCCATGCTGGGCATCGAGCGCTTGAGGCTGGCTGATGTCGGGGAGTTCTGAAGTGCTGCGTGATCCCTCGGTCTCCGATCACAACAGCGGCATTGAGGCACCGTGCTCGGGGCTTGTCCTCGAGAGCGTCCGCAAGACCTACACCTCCACCATGGCGCTGGATGGCGTTTCGCTGTGCGTTCCCCGCAGATCGATCGTCGCCGTCCTCGGGCCCAGCGGCTCAGGGAAATCCACGCTACTGTCGGTCATTGCTGGCCTCGAGACGCCGGACTCCGGCCGCGTGCTATGGGAAGGTGAGCCGCTGGACGGCGTGCCGACCCACCGCCGCAACTTCGGGCTGATGTTTCAGGACTTCGTCCTGTTCCCGCACCTGAACGTTGAGCGCAACGTCGCCTTCGGATTGCAGATGCAGCGATTGGAGCCGGAGGCTGTCGGCGCCCGCGTGCGCGAGTGCCTTGAACAAGTCGGCCTAGCGGGGTTCGAGCGGCGTGACGTGGGGACTCTCTCCGGGGGCGAACAGCAGCGTGTGGCGCTCGCCCGCGCACTGGCACCGCGCCCGCGACTGCTCATGCTCGATGAACCGCTGGGCGCCCTCGACCGGACGCTGCGCGAACACCTGCTTGGCGAGATCCATCACATCCTGCGCTCCACCCATCAGACGGCACTGGTTGTCACCCACGATCAGGAGGAGGCCTTCGGGCTGGCTGATCGCATCGTCATCCTTGAGGCCGGGCGCGTCCTGCAGGAAGGAAATCCACAGCAGGTCTACCACCATCCGGCATCGGCGGCGGTGGCCCGCTTCCTTGGGTTCACCAACCTGCTGCCCGGCGAGGCTGCGCCCGGAGGGACTCAGACCGCCCTTGGCCTGCTCCCCCTCAACCCGCCCCGCGGCACGCGATGCATGGTGCTGCTCCGGCCGGACTCCGCCCGCCTCGACGCGCAGGGCACCTTCGCCTTCGATGCCACGCTCATCGAGAGGACCTTCCGCGGGCCAACGTGTATCCTGGAGGTGGAGGCGCACGGCCTGCGCCTGACCTTCGAGGTCCCTTCGGCCACTCCCCTGCCATCCCAAGGCAGCCCCATCCATCTATCGCTTGATCCGCACGCCATGCAGATCCTCGCGTGACCGATACCATCACCGTTCACAAGCTGGATGCCTCCGGCCAAGAGGTCTGGTCATACCCGGCGCGCCTGCTCGCCCGCGGCGCGACCTGGGTTCGCCTGGAAGCGCACTTCGACCGCGAAGACGTAGCCCTTCTTGGGTTGACCCTTTGTCGCGGCGATCGGATGGTTGAGACGTTCTACGCTGACCGCCGGTACAACGTCTTTGCGATTCACGCTGGCGCCGCAGGGCCCGTCAAGGGCTGGTACTGCAACATCACTCGTCCCGCTCGCCTTGAGGCGAAGGATGTGTTTGCCGAGGACCTTGCACTGGATCTGCTTGTCTATCCGGAGGGCGGGGACTCAGTGCTGGACGAGGACGAGTTTGCCGCGCTTGGGTTGTCACGCGGAGAGCAATCGAAGGCGCAGCAGGCACTGACGGAGTTAAGGGACCTCGCCGCCCGCCGCCGGGGCCCGTTTGCCAAGCCGATCAATGACAGCGCCCCCGCCTGAGCAGGGGCGCTGTTGTCATCCGAGTGTCGTCAACGGCTGCTTGTGAGCGCCGGCTGGGGAGTGCTAGGCGATGCCCAGCAGCTGCAGCAGCTGATCTCCGTAGTTCCACAGGAGCGCGACGCCCCCGACGCACAGGCAGCACAAGACCAAGACAACGATCAGGATGATCAGCCAGGTGCGGGACTTCTTCGGCTGAGCCGGCTCGGCCGCCGGCGGGATCGGAGTTGCAGTCATCAGTCTCCTCCTGGACGCTCAAGCGTGGGCCAAGTATAGACCCGCTAGGCAAACGCGGCGAGCGAGAGCAGGGACGATGACGCGCTGTCCGCGCCCCAGAGCCCGAGTCCCAAGAGGAGCGGCAGGAGGACGGCCACGCCGGTGATGCACACACCCAGCACCGTCAGCCCAATCCCCACCCAGCCGAGGATGGTCCCAGCCGTGGCCAGCCCCTCGCCGGTTTGCGCTCCGCTTGAAGCGGCAATGTCGCGCTTGGCGATCGGCCCGAGGATCACCGCCACGACGCTGCCGACAAACGGCAGCAAGGACAGGCCGGCAATCCCGGCGACCAGGGACAGGATGGCCATGGTGTTGGTGGGCGCTGGGGCCGGGGTGGCACCAGGTGGAGTTTGTTCAGTCATGCGTGGCTCCTTCGTGGGCGCCGCCGTCAGGCGGGCTGGGTTTCGTTCGCCCGGCGCCAGAGCCACCAGACGATGTAGGCCGTGATCACAATGATCAGCGCCGCGACCAGAACCGGGACGATCACAGCCAGGATCGACAGCCCCGTGGCGACCACGTCCTCCAGGAAGCTGATGGGCACATTGCCCGCTCCGGCCGTCGTCGCCGTGATCGCCGGTCGGACGGCCAGCGACTTGGTGGCGTGGACGGACCCAGCGATGACCAGCCCGGCGATGATCGCCACCACCGGATCGATCTTCGTCGCCGCTCCGGTGCTGGCCGCGAACAGGACCGCGCCGGCCGTCGGACGCACGAAGGTCTGCACGACATCGTTGACATGATTGACCGCCGGGAACTTGTCGGCGAAGAACTCAATCGCCGTCAGGATTGCCAG
>JAPLGR010000159.1 GCA_026390045.1 Chloroflexota bacterium
GCCAGCACAGCCTCCAGCGGCCAGCCGGCGCGCAGGGCGCGGGCCGCGGCCTCCACCTGCAAAGCGGCGCCGACCGAGAGGGTCTTGGTGTCGATGACCGTGATCTTCGCCTCCGGCAGGGACGCTGCCGCGATGCGGGCCGAATTCACTGTGCCGCTCAGGCCGGACGACATATGGATCGACAGGATCTCCGGATCGGCAGCCGCCAGCTTTCGGTAGACGGCTTCAAAGTCCCCGGCAGAAGGCTGCGAGGTCGTGGGCATGGCATCCGACTCGGCAAGGCGCCGGTAGAACTCGTCGGTCGTGATGTCGATTCCCTCGCGATACGTCTGTCCCTGCAGGTTGACGACCAGCGGCACGATGTGGATGTTCAGGTCCCGGCGCTCGTCCGGGGTCAGGGTCAGATCGACGCCGCTATCGGTCACGATGTTCATGGGTAGCTTGTCCTCATAGGTAGCGGCCGCGCAGCGGGCGCGGCCGGGACGTCCTATCTTTCGGAGGATACTACTTCAGGCCAGCCTCGCAAGTCGTCTCGCGGGTCCCGGAGGCGGCTCAGATCACGACGTTCACCAACCGGCCGGGCACCACGATGACCTGCCGCGGTTCCTTGCCCGCCATAACCTTCTGCACCGCCTCGCTCTCCAGTGCCTTCCGGCGGGCATCCTCCTCGCTGATGCCGGCCGGAACGGTGATGCGATCGCGAACCTTGCCATTCACCTGGACTACCAGCGTGATCTCGTCTTCTCGTGCCAGATCGGGGTCGAACGCCGGCCACGGCTGTTGGTGGATGGAGTAGGGTTTGCCCAGCCGCTCCCAGAGCTCCTCGGCAATGTGCGGAGTCACCGGCGCCATCATCAGCAGGAGCGTCGACAGCGCCTCATCCCACGGCGCGGATCCCGCCAGCGCAGGCCGCGCCTCGTGCAGCGCATTGGCCAGTTCCATCAGCGCCGAGACGATCGTGTTGAACTCGAAGGTCTCGAAGTCGTTCGAGACACGGCGAATCGTCTGGTGTGTCACACGCCGCAGCTGCCGCTCCGCGCCCGCATTGCCCGGCGCCTTCGGTCCTGTCTCCGTCACCAGCGACCAGGCCCGGTTCAGCCAGCGCGTGGTCCCCTCGATCCCCTGGCTGCTCCATAGCCCGCCTTCCTGCCAGCGATAGGCGAACATCAGGTAGGCGCGCAGCGCGTCGGCCCCGTATCGCTCCACCAGCGTGTCGGGCGCGACGACGTTGCCACGGCTCTTGGACATCTTCTCGCCGTCTTCCCCCAGGATAATCCCCTGATTGCGCAGCTGGAGCATCGGCTCGCCAAAGGGGACCAGCCCCATGTCGCGCAGCGCCTTGGTGAAGAAGCGTGTGTAGATCAAGTGCATCGTGGCGTGCTCGATGCCGCCGGTGTAGCAGTCCACCGGTGTCCAGTAGGCGAACTCCTTCGGATCCCACGGGCCCTGCGCGTAGTCCGGGCTCAGGTAGCGATACTGGTACCACGAGGAACACATGAAGGTGTCCATCGTGTCGGTGTCGCGCTCGGCCGGCTTGCCGCAGACAGGACAGGTCGTCTTCTTCCATGATGGGTGCAGCTTGAGCGGGCTCTCGCCCGTCGGCCGCCACTCGACGTCGTCCGGGAGCAGCACCGGCAGCTGATCATCCGGGACCGGCACCTGTCCGTGCTCCGGGCAATACACGATCGGGATCGGCGCGCCCCAGTAGCGCTGCCTCGAGATCAGCCAGTCGCGCAGTCGGTAGGTGACCGTCCCCTTGCCCGTCCCGTTCGCCTCCAGCCAGTCGATGACTTTTCCCATCTCCTGAGGCACGGGCGTGCCGTTGAACGGGCCCGAGTTGACCATCGGGCCGTCGCCGGTGTAGGCAGCCTGCAGAGGCTTGCCATCCCAATCCGGAGGTGCGATGACGACCGGAATCGGCAGGTTGAACTTGCGGGCAAAGGCGAAGTCACGCTCATCATGTGCCGGCACGGCCATGATGGCGCCCGTGCCGTAGGTCATCAGGACATAGTCGGCGATCCAGATCGGTATGCGCGCCTGGTTCACCAGGTTGACAGCGTACGCCCCAATGAACACGCCCGTCTTCTCTTTGTCCGTCGCCTCGCGCTGGATGTCCGACTGTCGCGCCGCCTGCGCAACGTAGGCCTCCACCTCCGCCTTGCGGTCCGGCGTCGTCAGCTTCGCAACCAGCGGATGCTCGGGGGCCAGGACCATGAAGGTCGCGCCCCACAGCGTATCCGGCCGGGTCGTGAAGACCTCGATCGGGTCTTCCTTTTCCGTGCGGAAGACCACCGAGGCTCCCTGGCTGCGGCCGATCCAGTTGGTCTGCAGCGTGCGGACGCGCTCCGGCCAGTCGATGCTCGAGAAGTCGAGCAGCTCCTCGGCGTAGCGCGTAATGCGCAAGAACCACTGGTCGAGGTTCTTCTTGATCACCGGCGTCTTGCAGCGCTCGCAATGGCGGTCGTCGCCCCACACCTGCTCACGGGCAAGCGTCGTGTTGCAGTGCGGGCACCAGTCCACCGGCGACATCTTCTTGTAGGCAAGGCCGTGCTTGAACAGCTGAAGGAACAGCCACTGCGTCCAGCGGTAGTATTCCGGATCGGCGGTGATGGCTTCGCGTTCCCAGTCGAACATCGTGCCCATCGTGTGGAGCTGGCGGCGCATGTTGTCGATGTTCTGATAGGTCCAGGTCTTCGGATGAATGCCGCGCTTGATAGCGGCGTTCTCCGCTGGCAGGCCAAATGCGTCGAAGCCGATCGGGTACAGGACATTGAAGCCGCGCATGCGCAGATAGCGGGCGCGGGCATCCGACGGCGCCATCGGATACCAGTGGCCGAAGTGCAGGTCGCCCGAGGTGTAGGGCAGCATGGTCAGGAAGTAGAACTTCCGGCGCGACGGATCCATGCGCGCGCGATAGAGGTGGTCCGCCTCCCACTTCGCCTGCCACTTCGGCTCGATCGCCGTCGGGTTGTAGCGTTCGGCGCGATCGCCGGCGGGCTGCCCCTGGTTCGATGCGTCCTGCTTGGCCATGTCGGTCCTCCGCGCGCGGCGGCGAATGCAAAGCCCCTTCGTCAACGAGGGACGAAGGGGCGCTCCGTGGTACCACCCTGGTTGCCCCGCAAGGGGCCACTCGACCGCGCTATCGGGCGGACCCGCCGCCGGCTACTGATTCCGCTTCACCGGCGGGGCTTGTCCCGTACCGTTCGCGGGACGGCAGGCGAGTTCGGCCTCGATGGCGCACCGCTTGCGCCCTGCCGGGCTTGCACCATCCTCGGCTCGCTGGCGGTCGGCCTACTGCTCCTGCCCTGGCCTGTATTCGGTTGAAGGTGGACCCAGTGGGATTCGAACCCACGACCTTCTCAATGCCATTGAGACGCGCTCCCAACTGCGC
>JAPLGR010000401.1 GCA_026390045.1 Chloroflexota bacterium
CCGGATTGGCGCGGCAAGGGACTGGGAGCCTCGCTGATCCAGGCAGCGGAATCGTGGGCGACCGAACGGGGCTGCCGCGAAATGGCCTCCGACTCCTATTCAGACAACACCGACGGACGCCAGGCCCACAAGCGCCTGGGCTATCAGGAGGTCTCCCTCCTAGCGCACTTCCGCAAGGATCTCAAATCGCGCTAGGCCGACGTGCTGGGAAGGATCCTCCGCGCCGATGATCCGCGTCGAACGTGCCCTGGCCGACTCGCCCTTCTAGCCTCGATCTGGGGAAGGGCGGGCTAACTGGCTTCAGGTGCTGCTGCTGAGGATGTCATGCGCAGCGCTGCTGAAGTCCGGGTAGACGACTCCGCCGGCCAGTTCCAGCGCGCGCCGCTTCACGTCCCGTGTGGTGACCCCGCGCAAGTCCAGGCTCAGCCGGACTCCGATTCGGTCCAATGCCTGTTGCGCGCCGCGGGCGCTCTGCAGCCCGCGGAACGAGTCCTCGAACACGATCGCTTGCGTCCCGTCTAGCCTCCGCCATCCGCCGCCGTCTTGGCAGTCCAACTCCAGCGCCGCCGCAGCCGCAAGGGCTTCGCCGATGGAATCCCCGGCTGCCAGGCGCAGCGCCGCCAGCGCGTGTACGGGAGAGGGCTTCAGCAGCGATTGGGGCTCAAGTCGGCGTTCGGCACAGAGCCAGTCGAGGTGCCCCATGGAGACAAAGGGCAGGACCGATAACCCTAGGCGCGCCAACCCGATCTCTGCCTCCGGTGCCCCTCCCGTGCCAGCCGGCACGCGGGAAAGCCGGTTGGTGAAGACGATGGCCCGCTTCCCCGGCGTCGCATCCCATTGCACCAGTTGGGCTGCCTCTCCGGCGGAGATGAGAGGCAGGTCCTTCGTTCTGAGAAGGCCCTCTCCCGGAATAGCAGCCGGCCGGCCGTAGCACGCCTCGAACTCCACGGTCCCCAGATTCAGTTCCTGGATGATGCGGTTGGTCAGCGATCGTTCCGTGTCGTAGGCATCGCGCAGCATCGTTTGCAGCGCGGCGCGTTGTGCAGGCGCGTGCTCCTTGCCTTCAAGGAGTCGTTGCTCTATCAGCCGACGTGCTTCGATGCCTGAAACGCCGCGTTCAAGTGTCGTGCGGAAGAATGACTGGAAATCGGGCGAGGACAGGTCGTGGAAGCGGCCGTTCGGAGCGTCAGGCGACTCGGGGAGCCGGCACTCGGGGTTCACGGACCAGGCGCGATCGAGGAGCAATGCGGCACAGATGGCCGAGGAGTCCCACTCGGATGTCACCCCCAGCGACTCGAACAGCGCGATGTCCTCGTCTGTTAGGCGGACGGACTCGTATCCACACCAGCGGCTAATCCTCTCCACGCAGCCCTTGAGCGACTGGTGGTAGGCCACCTGCTCGATCAACACCTCATCCAGGTCCAGCAACAGGACGCGCAGCATCATGACCCCCGGGCGGCGCCGTCATGCGTCGTGATCGACGCGTGCTGCAGATGCAGAGACTGCCCGAGATCGGTGGCGAGCGTCCCGAAGTGCAGGCCGCGGTCGGGTGTGGCGATGGCGTACTGGTTGTCGATCCAGGCAATGAAGCCCAAGGGGCAGGTTGGAGGTTTCTCTGCGCGCAGCACGACATCTCCGTCCACACAGAATATCGCCTCGTCCTTCTCCCACGCAAGGTCGTACTCGTGCATGCCGGTCCCGGGGCCCGGCAGGATCGCCTCGGATGCAGTCACCTGTTTCAGCGCGAGCTGCATTACAGGGCGCCTGACGATCGGGAGTTGCGCGAGGGCGGCAGCTACAAGTGCTGCGGGGGTCAACAGGAGAGGGTGGAGCTCCGGCGTGTCAATCGACATGGCCCGCCACCCATTGCGCGGACCATCAGTGAAGCCGAACTCGTTCGGCGGTGAGGCATAGAAGAACCATAGTGCGCGCGGCCCGCATGGCCAACGCCGCGCCGCGCCGCCCTGGCCAAGGGACACGGCGAATGGATCATTCCAGAACCCGAAGCCCCACGTCCCGGTGGGCGAGGCGGGCTCGATGCGCGCCCGGATGGCCAGTCGGAGCGGCGGTGTCCACAGGAAGCGTCGACGAGACAGCCCCTGCGTGTCGTCGATCTGGGCGTCCGCGTAGCCCCGCGGGATGGGAGGCAAGGACAGTGTGCAGTCGCTGTCAAGGCGCCGGACGTCGCCGGCGGCAACTCGGAAGGGGCGGGTCTTCTGCAGGAGGTCGAACACGCGGCGATTATACCCACACGGCAGTGACCCCCAAGCGCAGCCGTGAGGTCCCTCGTGTATAATCCGTCGCTTGGAAGCGGAGGCGGAATGGAGATCGTCTGGTACGGGTTGTCGTGTTTCCGGATGACGGAACGCGGGCTTGCCACGGTGGTCACTGATCCCTACGAGTCCTCGCTTGGCCTGCCGACGCTCAAGCTCAAGGCCGATATCGTGACCGTCAGCCGCGACACGCCTGAGCACAACTACCTGAAGGCGGTCAAAGGCGAGCGGCGGGTGATCTCCGGCCCGGGTGAGTACGAGCTCGGCGGCGTCTTCATCACCGCGATCCGAATGGAGCCGCGCGACTCGAAGAAGAACGGCTCCAAGGCCAACACGCTCTACGTCTTCGACTTCGAAGGGCTCACGGTGGCGCATCTGGGCGACCTGGCCTACGTCCCGACTCAGTCGCAGATCGAGGATCTGGGAGCAGTGGACATCGCCCTGGTGCCGGTCGGGGGAGGCGGAGCGCTCGGGGCGTCCGAGGCAGCCGAGGTTGTCAGTCTGATCGAACCCTCGATCGTCGTCCCGATGTACTTCAAGACGGGGAAGGAAGAGCTCAAGCTCTCTCCGGTTGCGCGCTTCCTCTCCGAAATGGGCATCTCCAAGGCCGAGCCGGTGCCTGTGCTCAAGGCGGCCAAGTCCGGTTTGACGGACGAGACGGTCGTCGTTGTCCTGTCCCCGGCCGGGTAGGGCGGAGGCGCCGAAGGTGGCCGTCAAGCTCCTGATGACCTGGGACATCATCCAGGGCCGCGAGCAGGAGTACTTCGAGTTTGTCGTGCGCGAGTTCGTCCCCGGTGTCCAGCATCTGGGCATTCAGCCAACGGAGGCCTGGTACACCACGTATGGCCGGCGGCCGCAGATCCTGACCGGCGTTGTGGCCGACACGCTGGTGCGAATGGAGCTTGCTCTGGGGACCGAGGAATGGCGCCGCCTGCGTGATCGGCTGCTCGACTACGTCATCAACTTCGAGTCCAGGATCGTCCGCTCAACCGGCGGCTTCCAGATGTAGGCGACCGCGCGACTGGCAAGGACAGGAAGAGCCGGCATGCCGGCTCTTCTTCATGTACGCCCAGCATGGGCGCTGACTAGGAAGGTGGAAGTCCTTCCCGGGGGTGGATGGTACCCACCGTAGCCAAGGGCAAGGGCGTCGTCGTGAGGCGGGGTCCGGAGGAAGCCGGAGGCAAAACCGCGACCTGAGGGAC
>JAPLGR010000127.1 GCA_026390045.1 Chloroflexota bacterium
ATCAGGGCGCCCCATGGGGGCGCCCTGTCTGTTTCCAGTGCGGTCCCGTGCGCGCGCTCGAGACCCTACGCAGGATCCACGACCGTGCCGCTCAAGTCGTAGGCCAGCGCACCCGTCACGCGCACCGGGACCATGGCCCCAATCGGCGCCTTCCCCTCGACGAGGACCATCCCGTCAATCTCGGGCGCGTCACGGTACGAGCGGCCGAGAGACAGTCCATCGCCCTGTCCCTCAATCAGCACGGGCAGCGTCCGGCCGATCATCGACTGGTTCTTCTGCAGCGAGATTGATTGCTGCAGAGCCATCAGCCGGTCCCGACGCTCCTCTTTGATCTCGGCTGAAACCGGATCGCCAAGCGGCTCGCTAACCGTGCCGGGCTCAAAGGAGAAGGTGAAGGTGCCCACGCGGTCGAAACGGACCTCGGCGACGAAATCCAGCAGCGTCTGGAACTCGCGTTCGGTCTCTCCCGGATAGCCCACGAGGAAGGTAGTCCTCAGCGCCAGATCCGGCAGCATGCGGCGCATCTTCTCGATCGTGCGATAGACCCAGTCCGTGTTCGCCGGGCGCCGCATGCGGCGAAGCGTGTCCGGATGCGCGTGCTGCAGCGGCATGTCGAGATAGGGCACCAGCCTCGGGTTCGACGCCATCATCTCCATCAGACGATCGGTGACGTACCCCGGGTATGCGTACAGGATGCGAAACCACTCAATCGAAGGTGCTGCACGGAGGAGACTCTCAAGCAGGAGCGGGAAGCCGTCCTTGATGCCCAGATCCCATCCGTAATCGGTCGTATCCTGCGCGATCAGGTTGACCTCGTGGACGCCCAGCCGGTCCAGCTCGGCCGCATCGTGCAGGATGGCCTCCGGCGCTCGGCTGACAGCCGTGCCCTTGATCAGCGGGATAGCACAGAACGCACAGGGTCGCCGGCAGCCATCGGCGATCTTTAGGTAGGCGCTCGCGCCCTGCACAGCCGCCCGTCGAACGCCTGGCGATTCCATCACCACCGGCCCCGACTCGGGGAGGTGATAGACCGGCTTCGGGCCGTCGCCCTGGCGCAGCTTCCGCACCACCCCGACGATGTCCACCCAGCGGCGCGTCCCCAGCACGCCGTCCACGCCGGGCGCCTGGGCCACGACCTCCGCCCCATAGCGCTGCGTCAGGCACCCTGCCGCCAGGAGCAGCTGCCCGGGACGCTTGGTCTCGGCGAACTCGCGTAGCACGCTTAGCGATTCTTCCTTGGCAGGACCGATGAAGCCGCAGGTGTTGACGATCAGGACATCGGCTTGGGCGGGGTCGGAGACGGCCAGGTAGCCCGAGGCCTCCAGCAGAGCAGCCATCGACTCAGAGTCGACGGTGTTCTTGGCGCACCCCAGCGAGGCAACGTGGAAGCGCGGCTTGCCCACTTAGCCTCCGGCCGCGGGTGTTGCAGTGACCTGGGAGGGTTCCGTTACAGTAACCTGTGTTGTGGGCATGGGCGTCGGGGTGATCACGCCTTCCTCTGCCCAGATGCGGACCACGGCGTCACCAAACTCCCCCATCAACCCCGTGTCCTGGCCTTGGTAGAAGACGCGCACGCCGCCGCCGTTGCCCGTGATGACCTCAATCGTCTGCTGTGCCTGAAACTCGAGGATCTCACCCGCTGCGGCACGGTCCGAATACTGCTCGCTCCCGTCCACCAGGACTCGGATCCATGAGCGTTGCTCGACGACCAGCTGAACGTTGACGCGCCCGCGCAGCGTCAGGAGCGGTGGGGGCTCCAATGTGGCGGTTGGCCCGGCCGTCGGTGCCACTTGTACCTGGGCGAGTGCTTCCGGCAGCCCAGTCTACGCCGTCGGGCTGGGCGTCGGTTGCACCGTCGGCTGCACCAGCGATACGCCTCCCGCCTCCTCAAGCGTGCGGGCTCGGAAGCCCGCCATCATCCGGCCGACGCCCCAGATGAGGACAGCGAGAACACTTAGGACAACCAGGCTAGAGATCAACAGGTCACCGGAGATCCAACGCGGGCGCCGCACCTCGACGCCGGGCACTCTTTCGGTCGCCGCAGATGGGCGCGTGGGTGCGGCCATAGCCGATCGGCGCTGTTGCTGCACCTCGACATACTGCAGCAGGATGGCATCGGGGTCGAGCCCCAGGAAGTCGGCGTAGTTGTGCAGGAAGCCGCGGGCCTGCACAGGGGAGGGCAGCGCATCCCACGCCTCGCGTTCTAGCGCCTCGAGATGGCGCGCGCGGATGTGCGTGGCGCGCTCGGCTTCCTCGAGCGTCAGCCCGAGTTGTTCCCGGGCGCCGCTCAGCGTCTGCCCGATGGCGGTCATGGGATTGGGGTGGCTCGTGGCGGAGCCGGCCGCGGGTTAGGCTTCCGCAGTCTCGCCCGCTTCCGGGGCCTCGCCGCGCTTGCCCTTGCGCGTCTGGCGCTCGGCCTCATCCTCGGCCTTCTCGGCCGCTTCGAGGTCCGCCGACAGTTCGGCGAAGGCCTCGGCCTCGCGCTCGCGCGTCTTGACGGCAGCAGTCTCGGCGAACGCCGACTCAGCCGTCTCGCCCTCGCGATGCACAACGATCGTCATGCTGGGGATCAGGTCGATCGTCAGGCGGATGTTGGCCTTGTGCACGCCAAGGGCCTTGATAGGCTGGCAGTCGATCTGACGCTTGTCGACCTGCGCGCCCGTCGCCTGTTGAATCGACTCGGCCAGCATGCCGGGCGTGATCGAGCCATACAGCTTGCCGGTCTCGCCGGCCTTTACCGGGAAGACAAGCTGCAGCCCATTCAGGCGCTCGGCGATGGCGCCCAGTTCCTGATTCTGCCGCACGCGCTGCTCGGTGGCCGACTGGCGGATGCGCTCCACCTGCTTGAGTGCGCCGGGCGTGGCCAGCACGGCCAGCCCGTGGGGCAGCAGGTAGTTGCGCCCGTATCCATCGGCGACCTTCTTCACGTCACCAGCACGGCCCAGTTTGTAGACGTCTTTGAGGAGAAGAACACGCATGGGGATCCAAGCCCTTTCTATCAAGATCGAGCGCCTGAAGCGGCGCCCGGGGGCGAAGGGTACAACGCCCGACAGCGCTATCTTACCAGAGGACCCCCATCGCGTGAAGGGTGATCCGGCAGTATGAGTTTCTCCATGACTACCCCATCCTCACCGTTCCGATAGTAGCGCTGCCACAGGTCAATCTGCTGGTACCCGGCCAGGTCGTACAGCCGGCGCGCACCCAAGTTGGACGGCCGCAGCGTCAGACGGACGCGCGGGACTCCCAGATCGATCTCGCAGCGATCGAGGAGCATTGCGCCGATCCCCCTGCGCCGATACCCGGGGTGCACGCCCAGCGTGGCGATCCAGCCCAGGCCCTCGCTCCGGCGGCGGTCACCGACAATGAAGCCGACGGTCGCCTCGCCGACGAGCGCCTTGAGCCGCACCGTATCCGGGAATGTCAACGCGGCCAGGATATCGATCCATGGCCAGGAGTCCTCGGGGAAGCACAGCTTCTCCAAGTCCCACACGGCGCGCAGGTCGCGCCACGTCGCCGGGACCACGACGACGGGCGCGACCTGTCGAAGGTCGTCAGTCAAGGAAGCAGACTACTCCTTGGACTTGAGGAAGTTCTCCAGCATGCTCGTGAACTCCATCGGGAAGATGTACTTGGT
>JAPLGR010000581.1 GCA_026390045.1 Chloroflexota bacterium
AAGACAGGATGAAGTCGAACGTCAGTGCTCTCGATGCCACGCCAGGTAACCGCTCACCCCGTTCCACGCGCAGGATATCTGGATGTCCCGCATCTCATTGGCAACCCGAATCCCCTGATCCCCGGGGGCTTCACCTACCCGTCACGGAGTGGGGGGACCCTCGGCACTTGGACGATCAAGGTGCACTACGGGGATGCCAAGTCCTGGATTGACTTCGGCTGGGAGTTCCAGCATCTGGGCTGAGGTGTCACATCCTGCCTGGGCCGACCGTTCTGTATGCAGATGGAGTACCACGGCTGGCGGACGAATACGGACGCGCACGATCCGACGCGCCCTTTAGGAGCCGGGAATCGGCTCTAGAATAGACTCGCGCTGCGTGAAGTGCGCTCCGGCGTGGGAGATTGGCACCCGGGGCGCACAAGGCTGCACATGCTGGTCCGGCGCCCGAACACGGTGAGGACGGGCCCGGGAATCCCTCGAACCCGCGGCCGTCTGGGCTCCCATCATCGCCGCCATCATCCCTCCATCTGGCTGTGGCTTGAGAGGAGTGGTCCGATGAACAGGGTGCTCGCTTCTCGCGTGTGTGGAATGCTTGTCCTGCTGGCGCTAGCGGTGACCGCCTGCAACGCCGACGTCCAGTTGAATCCTGTGCCGCTTGAGACCACGGAGATCCAGGCCGTGGAGCCGCAGGGGGCGGACATCACGGTGCAGGCGGAGCAGCCGCTGGATTCGTACACGATTCTGCCGCCATCGACCCCGTGGGTCGTCAAGGCGATGTGTACTGAGGGCCAGCTAGTGGCGCCGGATCTCTTGGAGCCGGGAGCGGACGCGATCGTCTCCGGAATCAAGCCCTCGTTCTCGTGGAGCCCGCTTCACTGTGACGTCTGGGGATGGGAGTTTGAGCTCTGCTCGACCGAGGATTGCGGGGCCTCTGAGTTTGGAGCGTACCTTTCTCCCTATTCCAACATCCGGCTTGGCTGGGATCTCGAGGTTGGCTCGACGCACTACTGGAGAGCCGCCGCGTGGCTGACCGAAGCTCCAGCTGGAACGAGGGGCCCATGGTCGGAAACTCGGCGACTCACGATCAAGGAGGCTTGCTCGGATCCCAGCCAGCTCGTGGCACCGACGCTTCTCCACCCGCCAGCCGATGCGCTTGACAGCGGTGTTCAGACCTCGTTCTCGTGGAGTGAGCTCGAGTGTCACGTCTGGGGATGGGAGTTCGAGCTGTGCGCGACGGAGGATTGCGGGGCCCCTGAGTTCGAGGCCGTTCTCTCTCCCTACTCCAACAACAGGCTCGGTTGGGCCCTCGAACCCTGTTCGACGCATTACTGGAGAGCGGCGGCCTGGCTGACGGAGGCCCCCGCGGGAGTGAGAGGCCCGTGGTCGGAAACGCGGCGGCTCACAATCATGGAGGCCTGCTCGGGTGCTGGTGACCTAGTGGCTCCCTTCCTTCAGTTCCCCGAAAACGGTTCGACGCAGTATGCGGTGGACAGCCTCGCCGGCCACCGGCCCAGGCTTTCCTGGACCCCTGGCGGGGCCTGTCAGCCGACGGAATTCCTGGTCGAGCTCTTCATTGACCCGGAGTCCGGATCCGTCCTGATCAGCCACCGCACCGAGAGTCCGGTCGCCTACTGGGAGGTCGATCAGGACCTTCAGATCGGCGTGACGTACTTCTGGCGCGTGGCCGCGATGCTGGGCGAGACCGTCGGCCCGTTCTCGTCTCCGAGATCCTTCACCACCATCGGCATTCCGGAGGGTCAGCCGGGGGCCGTCATGGGACGCGTGTGGAGCGATGTGTGTGTGCGCCCGCCCGGCTGGGACTGGGGAGACCCGACTCCGGCCGGATGTGAGTTCCGCGAGGGGGGACTCTCCGCCGATGGTGAGATGGACGCGGGTGAGGCCAGCCTGGCCGGCGTGACGGTGAACTACACGCTCGGGGCTTGTCCTCCGGGTACGGACAGGGTCTACGAGGCCGTCACCGACGCGAATGGCGACTACCTGATCTATCTGTCTCCGGGTTCGTTCTGCGTGTGGCTGGACGCGTCGGCCGGGAACAACGCGGCTGTGCTCGGAAGCGGCCGGCTCACCCATCCGGCATGCGCCTACGACTCGATGGATCCGTGCACGGTCGAGATCTCGGATGGCGAGATCGTGAGCGGCTTCAACTTCGGGTGGGAGTTCCCGACGGCTGAAACCGGCGCCCTCGGATCGATCAGCGGCACGGTCTGGAAGGACACGAACGCCAATGGCGAGCACAATGCCTCGGAGCATGGGCTGGCCAACGTGGAGGTCCGGCTGTCGTGCGTCGGCTGCCCGGGCGCGGGAACGCCCACGTTCACGTCCACCGACGCGCAGGGCAACTACAGCTTCGGATCGCTGGCCTCCGCGGCGTACAGCGTTGAGGTTGCCAAGGAGTTCCCCGCTAACGGCGGCATCCTGACCAGCGGCGGCTGGACGCGTCCGCCGGTCTCGGGGACATGGGCCGCGATCCAGGTCGTGCTGGCCGGCGGCGAGGACCGGGGGGGTGTGGACTTCGGCTGGAGTCCCCTGACGTTCTTCCGGCCGGCTTTCCAGTTGCTCCCCACGCTGCAACTCTTCCTGCCGTTGCCCACCCTCCAGTTGTATCTCGCTTCCACGCCGACGCCGCCCACGTTCTATGTCATGCCGTCGGCGACACCGCGCATCTACATCCGGCCAACGCCGACCAGGGTCTTCATTCCGGTCACCAAGCCGCCGATCATTATCCAACCTA
>JAPLGR010000450.1 GCA_026390045.1 Chloroflexota bacterium
TTCACCGAACCGCCGGATGCGGACCCGCATGTCCGGTGGTGTGAGAGGGGGAGCGGGCGACCCGCTCTCCCTACTCAATTGTAGGATGGTACGCTGCCTGGCCACGGTACGAGATCAACGAGGGGCCGGCCGCCGACTACCTACTTGGATTGCTGGCCCGGGCACAAAGGAAGAACACGACAGCTGCAGCAATGACCTCAAGCCCCATATCTGCTGGAATGCCGTGAAGGAACGAGTTATATGAGTGGTCACGACCAACGACTAGGAACGGGCCGCCTGACAGGGTGGCAGGGGCGCACCACTAGGAGCCAGGAATCGGAATGCGCGCGTCAATAGCGGGCAGATCCAAGTCAGTATCTCACCGCCCGCTCCGGGCGAAACTGATCTTCAATCCTGGCTCGGGCAGGCCGGAAGACTCACCTCAGCAGCTTGCCGCGATCCTTTCAGAGATGCAGGACCAGCAGATCTTGCCCGAGGTCTATACCGTGCGCCCGGACAGCCAGCTTGAAGCAGTTGTGCGTGGCGCAATCAGGACGGGCATCAAGCTGATCGTTGTGGCGGGCGGCGACGGGACGATCGACAGCGTCGTGGGCGCCATGGTCGGAAAGGAGGTGACCCTAGGCATTATCCCCACCGGGACGCGGAATAACGTCGCCTTCAACCTTGGGATTGGCGAGGATATTCCCAAGTCTGTCGCCCTCCTGCGCCAGGGCCGCCGGTTGAAGATCGATGTAGGACGAGTCCACTTCGGCCACTCCCGTCATTGGTTCCTGGAACTCGCGTCGCTGGGCCTCCTGTCCGATCTGTATCCCATGGCCGATGACATCCAGCACGGAGATCTGGGGCAAATCGGCGCATTGTTGTCGACCCTGGCTTCGGCCACCCCCTCACGCCTGCGGGTGAGTCTCGACGGGCACAAGCTTCTCGGTACCGCGGCGCACATGATACTGGTGACGAACATGCCCTTCCTTGGGCCGCACTTACAGATCTCCCCGAACGTATCGTTTAGGGACGGCCATCTGGATGTATTCGCTTTTCCGGACATGAGCAAGCTGGGCATGCTCTCTCATGCCGTGCTGTCTCGCGGGGCCCTTGTGAAGGATGGCGGGGTCAAGCACTACCGCGCCAAACACGTAGCGATTGCCGCTAGCCCGCAGATGTGCGTGCTTGCCGACGGGATTCAGTTGGGACAGGGCTCATTGACCGCTCATGTTTACCCTCGCGCTCTGAGGGTTGTGGCTGGCAAGGTGCTTACGGGACAGCACGCGACCGAGGCGGTGATCGATCCCAAGCTGGCACCCGATGAATAGTGGCGTTCCCAAACCGGTTCCCCTGCCCCCGGTAGCAACCCGTACTTCCTTTTGGTCAACCGACCGACGACGGCCCGCTTTCTTGTTGCTTCTGGTGACCGGATTAGTGCTGTTCCTTCTCTGGCTGCCGGGCGCAGCGCGGGCGTCACTGTGGGCGGCGTTGACTGCCCAACGCGGACTGGTCGTCTTGCTTTCACTCTTTGCGCTATTGACTTTGTCCTTGATTTGGTCGGCCGGCCAGCGCCTGGACGCCCGGGTCTTCATGCTGTTCAACATGCTGGTTTACCCAACGTGGCTGGATCGCTGTATGTGGTTGGCGACACAGCTCGGCAACATGCTGACCGCATTCATCGCTGCTGGCCTGCTTCTCATGCTGAACCATCGCCGGCTGGCCATCGAGGTCATCTTCGGCACCCTGACACTCTGGCTCTTAGTGGAAATCATTAAGGCATTGTCGGATCGGGACCGCCCATTTCGTACTCTTGACAAGGCCCGCGTGGTCGGCTGGCGGGAAAGAGGCGACTCCTTTCCCAGTGGTCACACCACCCAGGTATTCTTCCTGATGACGTTGTTCATCCACTACTTCCAGCTCGGCTTCGTCGCAACAGCCGCCCTGTATGCTGTCGCCGCCCTGGTCGGCTTCACGCGAATCTACGTTGGCGCGCACTATCCAAGAGATGTCATCGCCGGTGTTGTACTTGGGTCGATCTGGGGACTACTGGCGATCCTGGTGGATCGCTATTGGCTTGTACTTCACTTCTGATGGGGCCTCCCCCAAGTGGCGGAGGGAAACACTCCCCGGCCGATGGATGTGGCCGGCGAGCCTCTACTGTAGGATGAGTTCGTGCCCTCGATGGGCATATCGGTTTGTCCGATCCGCGTCTTGGGTGCGGTGGGCGGCACGAAGGCCGCCATCCACCATCACCGCCCCAAGCCAATCGCTCAAGAGGAGGACTTTCATGTTGTGGACGATCGTAGTGGTTCTCGTAATACTCTGGCTTCTCGGCTTTCTTGGCCCGCGATACATCCCCAGCATCCCAAAGATGGGCAACGCGGTCCACATACTGATCGTGATCGTGGTCATCCTGGTCATCTTGAATCTGCTGGGAATCATCTAGGCGGATCTCTCACGCCAGCGGACGCCGCCGCGGAGCAATCTTCTGCGCCTGACCGTTGCTGCGGCTGCAGCGCAGGCCGTACGATCGGCTGGCCGACAACAGCCTGCTCACAAGTGGAAGCGCAGGTTGTCGAGCCGGACTTGACCTTGGGAGGCCCGCGCGGGCAACGTGTCGGGAGGCAACCCCCCGCGTTCTATCGGCTAGGCATCCAGCCCCGTTGCTCCGCCAACGGGGTGCTTTGCCTTCGGTTTGCAGGATCCTGATTTGTAGAGAGGGAAGGTGGCATCCCCCACCCGCTCGAACGGGTGGTGTCTGCCGCTCAAATCGCCATGGATTCCAATAACAGGAACCACCGCTCCATCTTGGAGCAGATCGCCCATCGAGCGATGCTTGAGCGAGGGCTGCTCCCTGATTTCTCCGCCGCCGCACTTGCCGAGCTCGGACGGCTTCAGCTGCCGGCGGCAGTTGGCCGCGAGCCGAGCGGAGGTTCGCTTGGGATTCGTGACCTGCGGAACCTTCTGTGGGCATCCATTGACAATGATGACTCGCGTGACCTCGATCAGCTCACCGTTGCCGAGGCGATGCCTGGAGGCAACGTGAAGCTTCTCGTTGCGGTGGCTGACGTGGCCTCACTGATAGCCGATGGCTCAGCCCTCGATGAACACGCACGTCACAATACCACCTCGGTCTACACCGCCGGCGGGATCTTTCCGATGCTTCCAGACGAGCTCTCAACCGATCTCACCTCACTGAATCCCGGCGAGGAACGTCTCTCGCTTGTTGTTGAGATGGTGATTGATGCCAGCGGAACGCTCCGGGATTCGGATGTCTACCGGGCACAGGTAACCAATCATGCCAAGCTCGCGTATAACAGCGTGGCTGCCTGGTTGGAAGGAAGCGGCAGCGCGCCGGGGGCTATCGCGGCGGTGAACGGATTGGATGAGAACCTGCGCCTTCAGGATAGTACAGCCCAGCGCATGAAGCATCTCCGGCACGTTCATGGTGCCCTCAGCCTGGAAACCATTGAAGCCAGGCCCGTGTTCGACGGTGATCAACTCCGCGCTCTGGACATTGAAGGCAAGAACCGCGCCAAGGAGATCATCGAGGATTTCATG
>JAPLGR010000156.1 GCA_026390045.1 Chloroflexota bacterium
TGAGCGCATCGGGGTTCAACTCCAGGCCTCCAACCTGCCGGGCCGGATTCGGGTGGGGGAAGCCCTGGAACTGATGGCCTCGTTCTACATGCGGCGCGCGGACACAGGATCACTGCTGGAGCGGTTGGGTCTTGAGGAGAAGCGCAAGGCTCCCGTGGCCAAGCTCTCGGGTGGCCAGAAGCAGCGGTTGTTCATCGCCCTGGCCCTGGTCAACCAGCCCGAGGTCGTCTTCTTCGACGAGTTGACCACGGGCCTCGATCCCCAAGCGCGCCGCTCGATGTGGGATCTGGTGCGCGAGGTGCGAGATCAGGGGCGGACGGTCTTTCTAACCACGCACTTCATGGAGGAGGCCGAGCGTCTGTGCGACCGGGTGGCGATTCTCGATCACGGCAAGATCGTTGCGCTCGACCGGCCCGAGGCGCTGGTCCGTTCACTCGGCATTGAAAGCCGGGTGGTGTTCACGGTCGACGGTGATGCCCGTGATCTCCCGCTGTCGTCCCTGGCCGGGGTCCAACGGGTCGAGGCCAGCGGTGAGCGAGTGATTGTGCATGGGTCTGGAGACCAGTTCGTCAGCCGAGTCGTGTCGGCCCTGGAAGCGAACCGGATAGCCTTCCGCGATCTGCGGACGGAACAACCCACGCTGGAAGATGTGTTCCTCAGCCTGACGGGCCGAGAGATGAGGGAGTAGGCAAATGCGCGGATTCACGAATCTCACGGCGATGGCGATCAAGCTCTACCTGCGCGAACCGATCGCCGCCTTCTTTACGATGGCATTCCCGGTCTTGCTGCTGGTCCTGTTTGGATCGATCTACGGGAATGAGCCGAGCGCGATGTTCGGCGGGTACGGCTCGATGGATGTGTCGATGCCGAACTACACCGGGCTGATTCTGGGATCGGTTGGGCTGCTGAGTATCCCGATCACAACGGCTGGCTACCGGGAGCAGGGGATCCTCAGGCGGTTCCGCGCGACGCCGATGCACCCGCTGACCTACGTGGCAGCCGACGTCTGCACCAACTTGCTGATGACCGTCGCGGGCATGCTCCTGCTGCTGGTGGCAGGATGGGTGTTGTACCGGGTGCGGTTCGAGGGCGAGTTCATCAGCTACTTCGCGGCTGTGGTGCTTGGATGCCTGGCGATGTTCTCTCTAGGCTATCTGATTGCCAGCCTTGCGCCGGGGGCGCGCCTGGCCCAGGTGATCGGGATGGTGATCTTCTACCCGATGATGTTCCTGTCCGGTGCCGGCATGCCCATCGAGATCCTGCCCGAGTCGATCCGCAAGGTCTCGGCCTTCCTGCCGCTAACCTATGTCGTGAACCTGCTGCGCGGGATGTGGTTCGGCGAGGCGTGGTCCGTGCACACCATGGACGTGGCCGTGGTCATCGGGATGGTCTTGATCGTGGGCGGCCTGGCGGGCCGGTTCTTCCGCTGGGAGTAGCACGGGCCTGCGGTCAATCCATTTCAGATCCCCAGTCTCTCGTATCGCAGCTGAAGACACACGTCCGGCGCCTGGAGGGCGCCGGACGCTGTCGTACGCGTGTGCTCCCTCGTCTTTAGGCCTGCTGGGCAAGCGGCTGCTCGACGAGCCACCCGATCAGCTCCTCCGGATGGGCCGGGCGGCCGTGAACGACGGTGTCATGCAACTCCCATCGTCCATCAACCTGAGTGACCCACACCTCTGGCTCGGCTTCGTGGCCTTCCGGCATCAAGCGGGTGAGGTGGCACTCCACCAGCCTGCCTTCCGGCAGCACGGCCAGGACTGCGCTGCCGCGCCAGATCAGGACTTGGGTGCGCTGCCAGTGCCAGATGAGCGCCGGCGCTTCGGCGAACTCGACCGCCGCCAGGTATCCGAAGCGCAGCCGCGTCCGGTTGCCAACGCGGTGATCGAGACGCACGTCGATCTGGGCTTCGGTCTCCAGGAGCCGGACCCGGCACCCGTCTCCGAGGCAGGCGCGGACGATAGCTAGTTGGATGTTCATGCGCTTCCTCTCGGTGGCCGGGGATCTCCCATGGAGACCCCGCCGGTGACGGACGCTCTCGGGGACTTGCCCTTGGTCCTCCCCCGCACTCCGGCCGGGCGTCCCGGGCCGAGCTGCGGGCAAGAAATCAAGACCGCGGGCGCTGGCCCGCGGCTCATGGGCTTCGAGAAAGTGCTCCGGTGTCCTACAAGCCTGAGAAGAGGGAAACGCCGGAGGGGCGAGCCGCGGGATAGCGGTGAACGCTGGCAAAGCCGATCATGCTTTTGGACATGCGCCCCTCCTTTTGAGGAGTCGAGGCCGGCCTGCTTCGGGCCGACTGCGGCAGTCTACCGCGGGATTGGTGGGGGCGTCAAGCCCCAGTATTCGTCGGTGTCGGCTCTGGCTGGCTTGTGTGGCGGCGCCCCGGAGACAGTTTACGCTCGCCTTACACGTCTCCAGAAGCGGCGCAACACCCAAGGTGCAGAATGCAGCGCGATGGACACCGAGACCGGCTTGTCTACCCGCCCCGCCCGGCTTGACCTGGGCGTCGCCGGCGGCATCTCGCTAATCTCCTGGCTGGCATATCTGGCTACGCTGACACCAAGCCTGTCCTTCGTCAGCCCCGATGGGAACGAGCTGGCCACCATCCCGGCGATCCTCGGCCTGGCGCATCCTCCCGGTTACCCGCTGTACACGTGGCTGGGCAAGCTGTTCACATTGATTCCCGTAGGTGATGTTGCCTACCGCGTCAACTTGATGAGCGCCACTCTTGGGGCACTCGCGATCGGTGGCCTGTACCTGATCATCATTCAGTTGCTCCCGGCGGGCCTTGCCGGCCGTCGGGTTGCCGCTGCACTCGCGGCACTGATCTTCGCCTTTGGGCCGACGGTCTGGTCGCAGGCCGTCATCGCAGAGGTGTATGCGCCGAACCTGGCGTTCTTCGCGCTGACGCTGCTCTGCCTCCTGCACTGGGAACGCACCCGCCGCGACCGCCATTTCTTCGTGTTTGCGCTGGTCTTCGGGCTGTCGCTGGGAATGCACCTGTCCGACCTGGGCTTCGCCCCGGCCTTCGCCGTGTTCATCCTGCTCACCGATTGGCGCGTCCTGCGTCGGCCGAAATGGTGCTTGGCCGGCCTGGCAGGCTTTGGCCTGGGCGCGGCGCAGTATCTCTGGATCCGGCTCCAGACCCACCGAGTTGACCCGCAGCTCCTGCTCGGGAATATTCCTGACGGCCTGACGGGGCTCTACGCCTACACGCTGGGCGCATTCTCTCAACTCAAGTTCGCATTCCCGGCCAGTGCCCTTCCGGAGCGGCTGGTTGTGTACCTCTATCTGCTGCGCCAGGAACTCGGCCGTCTGGCGATCTTCGTCGGAGTTGGAGGCCTGGTCAGCCTGCTCCTGCGGCGCCCGCGCCACTACTTCCTGCTGGTGGGAATGTACGTTGTTCACGTATGGTTCTTCATCCAGTACAAGGTATTCGACCTTGAGGTGTTCTTCCTGCCCGCCCACTTCATCTGGGCTGTCTTCGTCGCCTTTGGCGCGGCGGAGGTCCTGACCGCGGCGCGGAAGCTGGCGGTCCGCTGGATGCCGGCGGGCCGCACGTCGGCAGTTGTTCATGGGGCTCTGGCGACGCTTGTCCTGATCTCGGCTTTCACCCCGCTCTTGAGGAACTGGGGCCAGGCCGACCATTCGGATGATGTGGCGATCAATGACTTCTACGCGAATGTGTGGGAGATGCTTCCGCAAAGTGCGGGCCTGCTCACGCGCAGCGGGGTATTTGGCTATGATGCCTTCTACTGGCGGCTCGCGTACGGCACTCGGCCAGACGTCTACCTGCCGGTGACACCCGGTGCGAAGGCTGCCCCCGCTGATCTGCAGGAACAATCCGTGTACAGTACGGTGGGCCTCGAGGCGCTTCAGCGCGCCGCGTCCAGAACCCTCCGGCCAGCCGGTCTCATGATCAGAGACTCGTGGATGACCTCGCTGCTTGTTGGTGCACGGACCGCGAGCAGTGCTTCCACTACCTGGGCCGCAGGGGATCACCTTACCCTGTACCGCCTGGACAGTGATGCCCCCTCACTCGTTGTTGACCGAGCGTCGCCATCCATCACTATCGAGCAGCCTCTCGGCGATGTGACCCTGGTTGGTGCGGATGTCAGCCCTCAGACAGTCGAAAGCGGAGGGCGGATCCACCTCGTGCTGTACTGGCGAGTTGCGGGGGCACAAGCTCCCACTGTGTCTGTCGGGGTCGATAGTATCCCGTTGGAAAGACACGAGATTGGATTCGGCAACCTGGTGCGCTACGAGGCCGAGATCGGGCCGGTAGCAGGTCGAGTCGTGATGGAGAACTACTGGCTGGTCATCCCGTCGACCCTCGCCGAGGGAGAACACTCGCTGACTATCGGGATCCGAGACGCGAAGGAGACCGTGGAACTCACCCGGATGACGGTCACGGATGAACAGGGAAGGTACGAGCGATGGCTCAACGCCACTGGCTGACTGCGATTGGCGCTGTGATCCTTGTGGGCATGCTGGTCTGCGGAGCGTTTTCGCTGGGCGTCTACTACGGCAAGCAAGGATTCTCCGGAGACACGCTGCGCACGACTCCGGAGGCTGGTCCGCTGGTGCGGCTGCGCGACGAATTCGGCCAGCCCGACCTGCGGGGGAGGGTCCGCCGGGCAGTTCCAGGGGTGCTTGATCTTGCCACCAGTGAAGGGCCTCGCTCAGTCGAGGTGAATACGGAGACGCGGTTCCTTGATGAGAGCGGCGCGACTATGAACGTCGCCGACTTCCGCTCCGGGGATCTCGTGGCTGTCTACGGGGAACTCAATACGGTCGCGGGCAGAGTCTTCATAGCCCGCCTGGTTGTGCGGCTCCCGCCTCGAGCGACGGTCCAACCCTGATAGGCCTGAGAGGGATCTGCATGCGCCTGTGCCAGACGCGCCGCAGGCCGCGCCTGATCATCCTCAACCAAAGAAGGCGGCTCCCGGAACGGGAGCCGCCAGCATGTGTGCCGGAGGGCTTTCGAGTAGGTTACTTCTGCGCAAGCAGCAGGCGCACATACTGCGCGCGTTCGAAGGCGGACGGATCGGCGGCCTGCTTCTGGCTCAGCTTCCCCCTGAACTCGGCGATGCTGGCATAGCCCTTCTCGGTCATCCATTCCTCAAGCTGTCGCAGCATGGTCGAGACATAGGGCAGACCATGCTTGATCACGGCCGAGGCCGTCTGAACGACCGTTGCGCCGGCCAGAAGCGCCTTGGCCGCGTCCAGTCCGGAGTGGACGCCAGTGCTCAGGGCGATCTCGGCCTTGATCCGGCCGTAGAGCAGGCCTGTCCAGCGCAGCGGCAGTCTGAGCTCCTCCGGGCCGCTGAGGACCATCTCGCTTGTCGGACTCTCGGTAGCGGGGTCGATGTCGGGCTGGAGGAAGCGATTGAAGAGAACTAGGCTCGCCGCGCCGCGCTTGTCCAACTCCGCTGCAACGTTGGCGACCGAGGTGTAGAACGGGCTGAGCTTCACCGCCAGCGGGATCTTGACCTGCTGCCTGACGGCCTCCACGGCCTCGTACAGTTCCTTCTCGATGGCTGTCCCGGCGCGGCGGGTGTCGGCCGCCACCGAGTACACATTGAGTTCCAGGCCGTTGATGCCTGTTTCCTCCAGCTGCCTGGCGTACTTGGTCCAGGCACCCGGGGTCACGGCGTTCAGGCTGGCTAGCAGCGGGAACGCGACGGCCTTGCGCGCCTTCTCCACCCACATCAAGTGCTCCTTGGCTTCGCCGTGTTTGATGTTGGGGAAATAGGTGCGCGCCTCGGGCTGGCTCTCCGCGCCCACGGACAGTGATTCTTCCAGGCGCAGTGTGTCGAACTTGATCTGCTCCTCAAACAGAGAGCGGATCACCAGTGCGCCTGCGCCGGCCTGCTCGGCCATCTTGATCTTGTCCACCATCGCGGACACCGAGCTGGCGCCGACAACGATTGGGCTGCGGAGTGGGATCCCCATGTAGGTCGTCTTCAGATCGGGCATGTCGCCTCCGTCGCGGAGCCTGAAGTGTCAGGTTCGAAGGTCTCCCTAGTATAGTATCGGCAATAGTGATAATTGTCCTCCGGTTTGGGATACTCTTCGGCACTTTGGCCCACGTTGTGGGGTCTCTAGAGATTAGAATTGACTTACTCCCGACGCGTCCCTTCGCGAATGCGCCCTGGTCACGCGCCGGCTACTCAAGGAGCTCTACATGGCAACAGGCAAAACCCAGCGCAAGCTGGTTCCCCACGACGGCAACTCGGCCACGACACATGTAGCCTATGCGGTCAGCGAGGTCATCGCCATCTACCCGATCACCCCGTCCACCAGCATGGGGGAGATCGCCGACGAGAAGGCCTCGTTGGGGGAGAAGAACATCTGGGGCAGCGTCCCCGCGGTCGTCGAGATGCAGTCCGAAGGCGGCGCTGCCGGGGCGTTGCACGGTGCGCTGACTACGGGCGCTCTGACGACGACATTCACCGCCTCGCAGGGCCTGCTGCTGATGATCCCCAACATGTTCAAGATCGCAGGCGAGCTCACGCCGACGGTCTTCCACATCGCGGCGCGTGCCCTCTCCACCCAGGCGCTGTCGATCTTCGGTGACCACTCGGACGTGATGGCCGCCCGTTCGACCGGGTGGGGGATGATCGCCTCCAACAGCCCGCAGGAGGCGATGGACACGGCGCTCATCGCGCACGCGGCCAGCCTGGAAACGCGTCTGCCGTTCATGCACTTCTTCGACGGCTTCCGGACCTCGTCCGAGATCCAGAAGGTTGAAGAGCTGACCCACGACGATCTGCGCTCGATGATCGACGAGGGCCTGGTGGCTGACCTGCGCCGGCGGGCTCTGTCACCCGAGCACCCCACTATTCGCGGCACGGCCCAGAATCCCGATGTCTACTTCCAGGGCCGCGAGACGGTCAACCCGTACTACGAGAAGGCGCCGGCGATCGTCCAGAAGACGATGGACCGGTTCGCCAAGCTGACCGGGCGTCAGTACCGCCTGTTCGATTACGTCGGCGCACCGGATGCCGATCGCGTCGTCGTGCTGATGTGCTCCGCTGGCGAGACGATGCACGAAGTGGTCGAGCATCTGAATAAGCAGGGCGAGAAAGTTGGCGTGCTGAAGGTGCGCCTGTACCGCCCGTTCGACGCGGCCGGATTCGTGGCGGCGCTGCCCAAGTGCGTTCGGCGTATCGCCGTGCTGGACCGCACCAAGGAGCCGGGCGCGACAGGCGAGCCGCTGTACCAGGACGTCCAGACGGCGATCGGCGAGGCGGTGGCGGCGGGCACGATCGCCCGCGATGCCATCCCGCTGGTGGTCGGCGGGCGCTACGGGCTGGCGTCGAAGGAGTTCAACGCCGGCATGGCCAAGTCGGTGCTCGACAACCTGAAAGCCAAGGCGCCCAAGAACCACTTTACCGTCGGCATCATCGACGATGTGACCAACAGCTCGCTGCCCTGGGATGACGACTTCGAGTCCGAGCCTGAAGGCGCGCACCGGGCGATGTTCTATGGCCTGGGGGCGGACGGAACGGTCGGCGCCAACAAGAACTCGATCAAGATCATCGGGAAGTCCACCGACTTCAATGCCCAGGGCTACTTCGTCTACGACTCGAAGAAGTCCGGCTCGATGACCACCTCGCACCTGCG
>JAPLGR010000590.1 GCA_026390045.1 Chloroflexota bacterium
AACGAAGACAGGAACTACTGCAGCAGGATCTGTTGTGGCGAGTCGATCAAGAACGCACTGAGACTGAAAGAGATCAACCCGAAGGTGGATATCTACGTTCTCTTTCGGGATATGAGGACTTATGGCTTCAATGAGGACTACTACAGGGAAGCGGCAGATAAGGACGTGAAGTTCATCCGTTATGAACCGCAAGATCCACCGGAGGTGAGAGCGGGTGAGTCAGAGGAAGGTCGGCCGGTCCTGAAGGTGACCGCCCCGGATTACATCCTGGGTGTGAAGGTCGAGATCGATGCCGATATCGTCGCCTTGGCCGCTGCGATCACTCCCTCCGCAGGAAGTGAGGCAGTATCCCGGCTATTCAGGGTGACTCTGGGCCCGGATGGCTTCTTCCAGGAAGCTCATGTCAAGTTGAGGCCCGTTGAGTTCGCCGCAGACGGTGTCTATCTCTGCGGAATGGCTCACTATCCCAAGTCCATATCCGAAACGATCAACCAGGCCTATGGAGCGGCAGGCCGAGTCCTGACCCTTCTCTCACACGACACCATCATCGCTTCCGGCTCTGTTTGCGAGGTGGAGGAGAAGAAGTGCATCGGCTGTGGGCAATGTGTCTCGGCCTGCGCGTATGACGCCATAGAGTTGCGGGAGACCCGACAGGCAAAGAAGGCTGTCGTGAATCCCGTGCTCTGCAAGGGAGACGGTCTCTGCAACGCCAAGTGTCCCACGGGGGCAATTCAACTCAAGCACTTTACGGATGAAGAGCTGTTGGCCCAGATTGACGCCGCGGCGGAAGTCTACGCATGAACAGTGTGTGGATTCCGGTGGTCCAGGATACATGTGAAGGGCATCAGAATAAGCCCCTCGACCCCTCGAATCCTTGAATCCGTGAACCTGGTCTTCGTCGTTGAAAGGTGGAAGGAATGAGTACAGCGCCCAAGTTCAAACCTAGGATCCTGGGCTTCGTATGCCACTATTGAGCATACGGCGCGGGGGACGCGGCTGGAGTTTCCAGACTTCAATACACAACTGAAACCAGGCTGATACGCGTCATGTGTTCCGGCAGGGTGGACCCGGAATTCGTGTTCCGGGCCTTCTCCAACGGAATGGATGGGGTGTTCATTGGCGGCTGCCGTCTCAATGAATGCAACTACGTGACTCATGGGAACTACCATGCGCTCAACATGACGCTTCTGTGCAAGAGGATCATGGAACACGTGGGGCTGAATCCAGATAGGGTAAGGATCGAGTTCATGTCCTCCGCTGAGGGGAACCGGTTTGCCGAAGTGATGGGCGACTTTGGCGATCAGGTGAACAAGCTGGGCCCTCTCGGCAAGACCGAAGGAGTGGGCCAACGCGAACTGGAGTCCAGGCTAGCGGAAGTCAGGAAGCTGGTCCCCTACATCAAGCGGGTGAAGAACGAGAAACTGGCGTCACGTCTCGTGAACCCAGAAGAGTGTGACGGGCTCTTCACCAAGGACGAAATCGATAGGCTCTTCAGCGAAGTCGTCTCGTACTACATCGACCCGGAGAAGTGCCAGGCTTGCATGATCTGCGCGAAGAGATGCCCTGTCGAGGCGATCCTCGGTGCCAAGAACCAGGTCCACGTCATTGATCAAGAGAAGTGCATCAAGTGCGAGACCTGCTTCGAGGCTTGCCCCACGAGATTCGGCGCGGTGACGAGGATCTCTGGCGGGCCCGTTCCACCTCCGTTGCCTGAAGAAAGAAGGACGATCGTCAGAAAGAGCAAGGAAGGGCAAGAGAGGTCCTAGTGTCGCCGGTTGGCGCAACCTATTGGGGCATACCGGGGTATGTCATCTTCTGGGCGTTGTTCGCCATCGCCTTCGGCTTGTTTCTGCAAAGGGTCTACTTCCTCTATCGCCTCATGCGTCTGGGGAAGCAGGAGAACCGCTTTGGCAGGATAGGGGAGAGAGTCGGGGGAATGCTGGTCGAGACCGTTTCTCAGTGGTGCAGCCTGAAGACCGTCACTCCAAAGGATCGGGCCGGGATAGGACACGCCCTTGTCTTTTGGTGCTTTTGCCTGTTCTTCGTGGGCTACATCATCTTCATCGGTCTGGCGGGAGGCTTTGGGCTTGCTCCGCTGATTGCGCGCACCCCCTTCGAGACCGCCTATTCTTCGATCCTGGACGTTGCCGCGGTATTGGTGACTCTGGCCCTGATCGTGGCAGCGATCCGGCGCTACGTCCTGAGACCGCAGAGACTGGTGCCTTCAGCTGAAGCCGCGATCATCCTGCTGATGATCTTCTCCCTGATGGTGCTCCACGTTCTCGGCGAAGCCTTCGACCTTGCGGCCCGCGGGGTTCACGCCTCCTGGCCTCCCCTGGGGGCAGCGCTGGCAGGCTTCCTCAGCAGAAGCGGCCTCTCGCAAGGGACACTGGAGGCAAGCTACCGGGGAGTGTGGTGGCTGCACTACCTGGTGATCCTCGGCTTCTTGGTCTATGTTCCCCGGTCCAAGCATCTGCACATACTTGCCTCCTTCGTGAATGCCTTCTTCAGACCCCTGGGACCTAGATTGGCGCTCGCGCCCATCGCTCTTGAGGAGCAGGAGACCTTTGGTGTATCGAAGATTCAGGACTTTACCTGGAAGGATCTGCTTGACCTCTATGCCTGTGCTGTCTGCGGGCGGTGTCATGTCAATTGCCCCGCCCAGTTGAGTGGCAAGTCTCTCTCGCCCAGAGAGTTCATCCGCAGCTTGAAAGAGCACTTGCTGGAGGCAGGTCCCGGTTTGCTCGCCCGTCAGACGGGGACCTCTTCGGTAAGTCAGGCAGAGACCCAGACCGACACCCCAACCAAGACCCCGCTGAAGACAATGATCGGTGATGTGGTCACCGAGGAGGAGATCTGGGCTTGCACCACGTGCGGCGCGTGCCAAGAGGTATGCCCGGTCAACATCGAACACGTGCGCAAGATCATCGACCTCAGACGTAACCTGGTGCTGACGCAGGAGAAGATGCCGGAGACTGCCCGGGCTATGCTCAGAAACATGCAGTCAAGAGGGCACCCATGGGCGGGGATCCAGTCCCTGAGATTGAGGGGCGACTGGACAAGTGACTTGGGGCTCAGGATACTGGCTGAAGGTGATAGCGCGAATACTCTGTTCTGGGTCGGTTGCACCGGGGCTCTTGTCGAGCGTAATGTCGTAGCGACGCTTTCCATGACGCGGGTGTTGAAAGCGGCAGGAGTCGACTTCGCGGTATTGGGCGAATCCGAGGCCTGCTGTGGCGACCCGGCCCGAAGAGCGGGCTATGAGTTCCAGTTCCAGATCATGGCGGAGCAGAATATCGAGACTCTCAAGAGCCACAACGTTCGAGAGATCATTGCCTCCTGCCCCCACTGCTACAACACCATCAGGAATGAGTACCCAAGGTACGGCGGCGATTTCAAGGTGGTTCACTATTCCCAGCTCATTGCCGACCTGGTCAGCCACGGGAAGCTGAGACTGACCAACGAGCTGAGTTCCAGACTCACCTACCATGACCCATGCTACTTGGGCCGTTACAACAGCATCTATTTGGAGCCGCGCCAAGTTCTTCAGGCGATCCCCGGGACAAAGCTCGAGGAGATGGAACGCTCGCGAAACACGAGCTTCTGTTGCGGCGGCGGCGGCGGACACATGTGGATAGAAGAACAGCCCGGTACGACAAAGATCAATCAGATGCGCCTGGCAGACGTCCTCAAGACCGGGGCTGAGACCGTAGTGACTGCCTGTCCCTATTGTCTGCAGATGTTCGAGGAGAGCATCGAGCACAAGGGGATTGGGGACTCGTTGAAGGCAAGAGACCTAGTCGAAGTCGTTGAAGCAGCGATGACGCAGTCTCGGCTTGACTAGGAGGGGAGCACTATGAACACGATCGTCTGTGCCAAACAAGTACTTGACCCCGAGATACCACCGGCCAGATTCAAGATCGACCCTGAGGCGAAACAGGTTATCCCTCCTCCCGGCGTGCCGCCTGTGATCAGTGTCTATGATGAACGCGCGGTCGAGGCAGCCTGCCGACTCAAGGATAAGCACAACGGGAAGATCACCGTGCTAAGCATGGGGTCGGAGAAAGCTGCTGACGTCATCAAGCACGCCATATCGATGGGGGCGGACGATGGGTTCCTGCTCCAGGATCCAGCCTTCGAGGACCTAGACAGCTTTGGCACGGCTCACGTCCTGGCCAAGGCGATCCAGAAGATCGGCGGGTATGACCTGGTTCTGTGCGGCCGGCAGGCTGCGGACTGGGGCGCTGGTCAGGTTGGCTCCATCCTGGCTGAGATGCTTGGCATCCCTGTCGTCACCCTCGCCTGTGATGTGCAGGCCGAGGACAAGACGCTCAGGATCAAGAGGCTAGTGAGCGATGGCTATGAAGTGCTGCAAGCTCCCATGCCCTGCCTGGTAACCGTCAGCACTGAGATCGGCATGCCTCGCCTTCCCGCCGGGGTCCGCCTCATGATGGTCCGTAAGAAGCAGATTCCGATCTGGAACGCGCAGGACCTCGGGGCTGAGCCCGCGCAGTTGGACAAGACGAAGGCGCATATGGAAATCACCGGCCTCTCCGTGCCGACACGAAAGACGGAGTGCGAACTCATCACTGGTAGCACTCCCGGCGAGGCTGCTGCCAATCTTGCCCTGGAGATTGCGAAGCTCATCTGACTGTGGGATGAGCGGAGGGCGGTCAATGGAAGATCATAAGGGCGTCCTGGTTTGCGGTGAGATCGCTGAAGGCAGACTTGCGCCGATCACACTGGAACTCCTCGGAGTGGGGAGGCAGCTTGCCGACGAGCTGGGCGAGGACCTGAAGCTCCTGTTGATGGGCAGCAAGGCCGGGGGCCTTGCTCAGGAGGCCATCGCCTATGGCGCAGACAGCGTCCATGTTGCTGAGGACAGTCTCCTGGATGACTACAGCTCTGATGCCTACACTCAGGTAGCGGCTGACTTCTGCCGCAAGGTGTCTCCTTCCATCATGCTTCTTGGGCATACGGACATCGGCTTTGATCTGGCTCCACGATTGAACGGTCGTCTGGGGGGTGGGCTCGCCATGGACTGTCTGGGGTTATCCATTGACCCGGCGACCAGGCTCCTGGTCTCGACCAGGGCCGTCTTCGGTGGCAACGCCCACGCCACGATGGTCTCCAGGTCTGCGCGG
>JAPLGR010000579.1 GCA_026390045.1 Chloroflexota bacterium
GGAACGAGCGCAGGATCTCGGCCCGGACGAACCCGGGTGTATCCAGGGTGTACGTCAGCGAGATGTCTCCATCGGAAGGCGCGCTGAACAGCGTCTCGTTCTTCTGTCCTGTTGCGACGCGGACCACATCGCCGGTCACGAGCCCTTGGGCGCTGATCTGCACTTCCTTCCGTTCCTGCCAGCGGACGGTATCTCCCATGATGGCTTGGCCAGAGGTGAGCTCGAGGCGGGGGCCATCCGGGGCGAAGGTGAGATACCCATGCCCAGCCTTCACGGCGGCCAAGATATCGCTCGCCCCAGCCGATTCGGCGAAGACGCACATCGTTGGCCCGCCGAGGAAGATGAACGGCGTGTCCCGGTGGTAGTCGCTCCCGCCGCAGCAGGGGATCTTCTTGCCGGCGCACAGCCGTTGATGCCAGAACCCAATCGCACGCAGGTTGGACTCCCGCATCGGGCCGTTCCACACTTCGATGCAGTCGTGCGGCAGTGAGTCGATATCAAACAGAAACCCGCAGGTCGGATCAAATGGGTGGTCGATGCTGATCAGCGCCCTGCGCTGGCGGGCGGAGGTGAAGCGCGTCTGTGCCTCTTCCGGAGTGTTGGTGGCAAAGACCTCGTCGTACGGCTGATCCACTCCCAGGAAGCTGGCGTGTCCCTGGTAGTGCGTCCACTCGACGCCGGGGATCATCGTCACGCCCTCCAGGCGCGGCAGCGCATCCGCCGACGCGAACTGGTTGTGGTCGGTGACCGCCACGAAGTCCAGGCCGTTGCGCTTCGCCTTCCAGGCCAGCTCCTCCGCCGTGTGGACGCCGTCGGAGGCCAGCGTGTGGGTGTGCAGGTCCCCCTTGAGAAGCCGCCTGGCCTTGGGGACAAGCGTCACCTCGTACTGGATCGTGACTCCCTCCGGAGCCACTTTGTATGCGCCGATCAGGATCTGCCACTCCCCGGGGACGATGGGGCATGGACGGTAGCCGGGTGTCGCCCACGCCTCGCTGACCGCGATCTCCGTCTTGTCGGAACCGGAGGCGCCGACTTGCACTCCCTTCGGATCGATCAAGCCGAGGTCAATGGTGTTGACCTCCGGCCGCGCGGTGAACGCGCCGCGGTCCACCACCTGTTCGCTTGCCGGCCGCCGATCATACCGATAGCTCAGCGCGATCGACTCGATCCCTTCCGGCACCTGGAAGGGCAGCGTGAAGTAGGTGCCCTGTTGGGACCGGTCAACATGGATGGAGAGATGCAGAGGCGAATTCATGATGGGTCAAGACGGGCCAAGCGCAAGGGCGAGGAAGCGCTGGATCTGTTTGTCCCAGAACAGCCAGTCGTGCTGGCCGTCCTCCTCGTGGTAGTCCACCTCCACGCCCCGCGAACGGCAAGACTCAGTGAACATGACGCTCAACGGATACACGTCCTCCTGCCGTGCGCAGGCGATGAAGAGCTTGGGTAAGGTGGCATGGGCTTCGACGGCGCGCTGCAGCCAGACGGTGGGATCGTGTTCACTGCCGGGCAGCTTCTCCAGGTCGCCGAACAGCTGGGCAAACTCTGCCTTGCGCGGGTCATCGGGCATCATGGCCATGATCGCCAGCGACAGGACGCCGGAGAAGCTGGCCGCAATAGAGTAGCGCTCGGGGTGCAGCAGCGCGGCCTTCATCGCTCCGTAGCCGCCCATCGAGATGCCGGCGATCAGCGTGTTCTCGCGCTTCGGCACGATGCCGAACACCTCTTCCAGGTAGCGTGGCAGCTCGTCGACCAGGTAGGAGAAGTAGGCCTGACCGTTCGGCTGGTCGATGCTGAAGCTGCGGCCGGAAGACGGCATGACGACCACCAGCCCGTACAGCCGCGCGTACGTCTCGATCGACGAGTAGCGCTGCCACGCGCTGGCGTCATCACTCAGGCCGTGCAGCAGGTAGAGCACCTTGCGTTCCCTGACAGGCACGCCCTGCATCATGCCCGGTTCGGGCACGATGATGTTCAGCGGCAGGTTGGACTTCACTGTCTCGGGCACGTGATCCATGCGGATCAGGGCCATCATCTGCCTCCCTCTACGTGGCCGATGTCCCCGGCGTGGGGGCGGCCGCTTTGGCGGCCTTCTCCATCGGGAAGTTGATCAGCCAGGAGAACCCGAAGCTGATGACCATCAGGACCGGCGGCACAATCGTCATCAGGAAGCGCGCCGCAGAATCCGGATGGAGCCCGGGGTTCTCGCCACTTTCGAATCCGTACAGCCTGGAGACCAGCAGGTAGGCGGCGCCGGTGAACAGCCCGTTCAGCCGGTTCATGAAGCCCAGCGCATTGGAGATGATGCCCTCCCGCCGGAGATGGTGCTTCTGGGTGTCCTCATCCATGATCCTGGCGCCGACCAGGTCCATCGTCGTGATCACCCCGGCGAAGCCGAATCCCACCAGCGCAGAGCAGATGACCGCGGTAATGAGCGAGTTGGCGAAGTAGAGCGGAATGAAGGCGATGGCCAGGGCTCCGAGGGCCGCCCGCCAGACCGGCATCAGAGTGTACTTCCTGACGAACGCGGCCCAAACGGCCACACATCCGATGGCGATGAGCAGGACCGCCGCCAGAAGAAACGTGGACTGGCCGCTGGAAAGCCCCAGCGCGTACTGGACATAGAACGGCACCGACGCCAGCACGAGCGACATTGCGGCACTGTAGAAGGCGTTGGCGAAACCCGCGATCCAGAACTTGCCGTTGGTCGCCAGGTCCTTGAGCGCCTTCCACAGCTGAGGCTTCGCCTCCTCGGGCTCGGGGTCTCTCTCCCGAGAGGTGAGGGCCATGTACAGGATGACCGCGCCGCCCAAGAGGCCGTACAGGAGAGCCGTCAGGCCGTAACCCAGCATGTCGGTGACCATGGGCGTCAGCGCGATGCTGATGATCATGGCCACGAGCTGGAAGGCCTGCCGCATGGCGTTGGTCTTGGCCCGGACGGTGTCATCGGGGAACAGCTCCGGGAAGAGCGCCGCATAGTTGGCGTTGATGACCGAATCCAGCGTCCCGGTGAGGATGTAGAAGAGCATGCAGTAGGCGAAGATCGAGTTCCCCGACAGGAAGGCCGGCAGGTTGTAGAAGGCGACGAAGCACAGGACGAGCAGGGGCGTGCCGATCGTCAGCCAGGGCTTACGCCGCCCCCAGCGCGAGCGGGTCCGATCCGAAAGGAAACCGTAGACGGGGTTATCGATCGCGTCGATGAATGCGTAGATCAGCATCATCGTGGCCCACTGCGTCGTGGTCACTCCCCTCTGAAGAACGTAATAGGTGAAGGCGAAGGTCTTCAGCATGTTGATCGGGATCGACGTGCCGAACATGCCGATGGCGTAGTTGAAGGACTTGAGGCGCTCAGACTTGGGAGTGCTCATGATGACTCCTCCTTAGTGATTAGCTTCCCGGCAGCTGTGCGGCCTTCTGCTGATGGAGCTGCTCGAGCCGCACGCGCATCGCCTCCACCTGAGCCTTGCCCAGGGGGTAGAAACGCATTGCCACGAGGAAGATGGCCAGCGCCAAAATCGACAGGCCGAACATCCCCCAGCGTAGTGCCAGGATGGTCCCTTCGGCCTGCGGGTACACGCCGGCCTGGTAGCGGCCCAGCCCGAGGACCAGCGCCGTGCTGCCGCCGATCAGCACCAGCGCGAATCGCTCGACGAACGTCGTCACGCCGAAGTAGACCCCCTCGCGCCTCAGGCCGGTCTTGAGTTCGTCCTCGTCAATTACGTCGCTCAGCACGATCTCGCGCACCAGCGTGATGCCGGCGTTGGCCGCGCCGAGAGCGGCGAAC